>NZ_JARESR010000053.1:0-37320 GCF_046028015.1 Paraburkholderia sp. RL17-383-BIF-A
GTGCGCGTCCATGCGCCGGAACACGGTATTTTACCGTTCGCGGCGAATTTCCCGTGCGCCGGTGGTTGCGCGTGCAACCAGTCGGGCGTCGTTCAAACGGGATTGGCCGGCACGCGCCGCAGGCTCAGTTTGTGAAAGCGCAGCGTCATTAGCAGCGCGACGCTCGCGAGACCGGCGGCGAGTCCCCACCACAAGCCGCGCGCGCCGAGACCGAAGTGAAACGCCAGCGTGTAGCCGGTCGGGAAACCGATCACCCAGTAACCGAACGCGGCGGCGATCATGGGTACACGGGTGTCTTTCAGGCCGCGCAGACAGCCGGAACCGACCGTCTGCATGCCGTCGACGATCTGGAAGATCGCCGCCACGCCGAGCAGCGAACTCGCGAGCGCGACCGTGGCCGCGTTGGCCGGGTCGTCGAGATGCAGATAGAGGCCGACGATCCAGTGCGGCGCGGCGATCAGCACGAGCCCCGACAGCGTCATGAAGGCGACGCCGAGCGCCAGCGCGACAAAGCCCGCATGGCGCGCGGCGAGCGGCTGGCCGGCGCCGGACCAGAAGCCAACTCGCACGTTGGCCGCCTGGCCGATCGCGAGCGGCACCATGAAGGCCACCGAGGCGACGTTCAGCGCGATCTGATGCGCGGCCAGTTGCGACTCGCCGAGCAGCCCGACCATCAGGCCGGTGGCGAGAAAGAGCGTCGATTCGACACCATAGGTGATCGCGACCGGCCAGCCGATGCCGAACAGTTCGCCCATCAACGGCACGTTCGGCCGGGTGGCGACGACGAAGTGCCGGTAGCGCGGCCGCAAATGCAACAGCGCCATCAGCACGAGCGCGCTCAGCCAGACGGTGATGGAAGTCGCGGCCGCCGATCCGAGAAAGCCGAGCCGCGGCAAACCATAGGCGCCGTGAATCAGCCCATAGTTGAGAAAACCGTTCACGCCGACGCTCGCGAGCGACACCCACAACAGCCGTTTGGCCGCGCCGATGGCCGGCAGGAACGAGCGCATCAGGCCGACGCCGATCAGGCTGCCGAGCGACCCCCAGCGCAGCACCGCCGCGTACTCACCGACGTTGTGCGCGAGCAGCGCGGGTTCGCCGAAAGCGAGCAGGATCGGCGTGGCGAACGAGAGCAGGAAGAACGCCGGCACCGACAGCAGCACGGACAGCACGAAACCGGTCCAGTAGATGTGCGGCACGCGGCCCTCGTCCTCTGCGCCGCGCGCGTGCGACACGCTCACGCTGACGGAGGTCAGCACGCCTTGCAGCAGCGTGACCACCACGAAAAACAGGTTCGCGCCGAGGCCGCCGGCCGCGAGCGCGTCCGGGCCGAGCGAGCCGAGCAGGATCGTGTCGGTCACGCCCATGGCCATTTGCGAGAGCTGCGCAATGGCGAGCGGCGCGGCGAGGCGGGCAGTGTCCGCCGCGTGGCGGGTCAGGGTCGGCGGCCGGGCGGCCACCCGGGTGAAGCCGGATTGAGTCATGGAGCGCTTGGCAGCGGAAGTGGCGACAGCGCGACGGCGGGCGCGGTAGTCGCGCGGGCGGTGGCGAGGGCAGCGGTTCGGCGGGCCTTGGTGAACGCACGAGGCAATCGTACGAAACAAGCGCACGAAGCAACCGCCAGCCGGCGTGTCAGCCGATTGTTTGTCTGTCGAAACTGACAGCTTATTGCTTAGGCGCGGCGCTGTCGATGGAGACGGCACGATTTTGGTGCGCGCGCCTCCTCCGAGTTTTCGGAAACCGCAGAGCGGCGGGGCGTTGCGTCAGGCTTCGTGAACCGCAATCCGCGTGTCGCCGAGCAAGACGACCTGGCCCGCGCGGATTTTGCAGGTTTTACGCGTCTCGACCCGGCCGTCTACGGTGACAGCACCGTCCGCCACCATCATTTTTGCCGAGCCGCCACTGTCCGCAAGCCCCGTTATCTTCAGCAGATTATGCAGTTCGACGTAGTCGCCGGTGAGGGTGAAATCTAGGTTGGGCATGGCGTTTGCGCCTTCAGGCAAGGGGTTCGCATCATAAGCCAGAAGCTTGCCCTGGATGAAGTTCAAGGTGTGCGCCGACTCTGCGTGAGCATCTGCAAGCAGATGTTATGCGATTGTCAGAAAGTGAAACGTTGCGTAACACCGTTCGTAAGACACGAACTTCACTCGTAAAGTGCAGGTCAGTGGTAAAGCCTGCTGGATTGATCTGGCAGCGAGCAGACCGGGCGAGGAACGCAGAGCAAGCTTGCAAAGCGGCTCGAGAATGCGTAACGCCGGACAGGTCGCCCGCGTCACAACAACTTTAGAGAGGATTAGTCATGACCCAAATTCGAACGCTTCTGATCAATACCGCCCTGACCGCCGCCGTGACCGCGTTCGCGGCCACCGCAGCCGTTGCGCAGACTGCGCAACCGGCCGAGGGTGTCAACGGCCAGCCGCAAGTCCAGATGCAAGGCGCCGGCGTTGCGCCCGCTGCGCCCGCCGCGCAGGGCGTGCAGCCGGTCACACCGCCCCC
The DNA here is from genome assembly GCF_046028015.1 of Paraburkholderia sp. RL17-383-BIF-A. Classification (NCBI taxonomy): domain Bacteria; kingdom Pseudomonadati; phylum Pseudomonadota; class Betaproteobacteria; order Burkholderiales; family Burkholderiaceae; genus Paraburkholderia; species Paraburkholderia sp. RL17-383-BIF-A. The sequence goes on from NZ_JARESR010000053.1 coordinate 2,497, forward strand.
GGCACGCCTGACGGCGTCGGGTTCGACCGACCCGCTGGTGCAGAAGCGCGATGCCAATGCGAAGGCCAACGCTGAATATCGCGCGTCGAAAAAGGCATCCAAGGCCGAGCTGAAGGACCAGCAGAAGGCCGCCAAGGCGCAGTACAAGGAAGAGGTGCGCGGCGCCAAGATCAACCAGAAGGCGGATAAACAGGCCGCCAACAATGAAATGAAGATGGACATGCAGGGCCAGGCGGGCGTTCAGGCGGACGGCGCCGACGTCAAGCACTAAGACCGAGGCTGAGCGTCAAGGCGGTGGCGGGGCGGCATAGGTTGCCAGCGCCGCCGGCTTGACCGATCGCGTTTGAAGGATCGCAAGGTCCAGGCATCTCGTTTCACGGAGGTATCGCATGAATATCACTCTGTCCATGAAGTCCAGAATTTCGGCCGCGTTGATCGCGGGTTGCCTGTCGTCGGTTGCCTTCGCGCAGGCAAGCGATCCGGCTGCGGCGCCGGTTACCCATGCCGACAAGAAGGCGGCCAAGGAGCAGTCGAAGGCGGATAAGAAAGCGTCCGTCGCGCAAGCCAAGGCGGACAAGAAGAAAACCGACGCTCAGGCCGACGCCGATAAGGCCAAGGCCGACGCCAATGTGAAGGACGCGAAGACGCAGTAGCCCGGCTTGATAGCTGGCCTCGCGACGACGTGTGAACGTCTCCGCGTTGCGCTTTCAAAGAAATGGCCCGTGCGCTTCCACGCCACGGGCCATTTTTTCATGCGCGCAATTGTCATGCGGCGGGATGCCGGCCGCCCGGGGCGCGGTCGAAAAAAGGGTCGCTTGTCGACGAGGGTTGTATGGATATACAGTATGCGTCGCCGTACTGAATCCACCTAACGTCCAAACCGATCGTGCTCTCCGTCGCCGAATCCCCGTCGTTCGATACCGCCGCCTGGCTGGCAAAGCTCAACGACGCGCAGCGCGAAGCCGTCGAGTACGGCGCCGACACGCCTACCGCGCCGCCCGGCGCATTGCTGGTGATCGCGGGCGCCGGCTCCGGCAAGACCAACACTCTCGCTCACCGGGTCGCCAATCTGGTGGTGAACGGCGCCGATCCGCGCCGCATCCTGCTGCTAACGTTTTCGCGTCGCGCTGCGCTCGAAATGACCCGGCGCGTCACGCGCATCGCCGGCGCGGCGCTCGGCACGCGAGCCGCGCTCGCGCAAGGGCTGACATGGTCGGGCACGTTCCATAGCGTGGGCGCGCGGCTGTTGCGCGAGTACGCGGACCTGATCGGCCTCGCGCCGGCCTTTACGATCAACGACCGCGAAGATTCCGCCGACCTGATGAATCTGGTGCGCCACGAGCTCGGTTTGTCGGCGAAAGAGCGGCGTTTCCCGGCCAAGGGCACGTGCTTTGCCATCTACTCGCGCGTTGTGAACACCGGCGCGTCGCTCGGCCAGGTGCTCGACAGTGCGTTCCCCTGGTGCCGTGAATGGGAAGCCGATTTGCGCAGGCTGTTCGCGGCTTATGTCGAGGCCAAACAGAAGCAGAGCGTGCTCGACTACGACGACCTGCTGCTTTACTGGTCGCACATGGCGGCCGAGCCGGTCATCGCCGCCGACCTGTCGGCGCGCTTCGATCACGTGCTGGTGGACGAATATCAGGACACCAACCGTCTGCAGGCGTCCATCCTGCTCGCATTGAAGCCGGACGGCCGCGGCCTGACCGTGGTCGGCGACGACGCCCAGTCCATCTATTCGTTTCGCGGCGCGACCGTGCGCAACATTCTCGATTTCCCCGCGCATTTCGACCCGCCGGCCAAACAGGTCACGCTGGAGCGCAATTACCGGTCGACCGCGCCGATTCTGGCGGCGTCGAACGCGGTGATCGAACTGGCCAGCGAGCGCTACACGAAGAATCTCTGGACCGACAAGGCGTCGGCGCAGCGCCCGCGCCTCGTGAGCGTCGCCGACGAGGCCGATCAGGCGCGCTACATCGTCGAACAGGTGCTCGAGGCGCGCGAGCAAGGCATGAAGCTCAAATCACAGGCGGTGCTGTTTCGCGCCGCGCATCACAGCGCCGCGCTGGAGATCGAACTGACCCGGCGCAACATCCCATTCGTGAAATTCGGCGGCTTGAAGTTTCTCGATTCGGTGCACGTGAAAGACGTGCTCGCCGTGCTGCGCTGGGCGGAAAATCCGCGCGACCGCGTCGCCGGCTTTCGCGTCGTGCAGCTGCTGCCGGGCGTTGGGCCGGCCACGGCTGCGAAGGTGCTCGACGAGATCGTCGCGCGCGCGGGCAGCGGCAATCCCGCCGACACCGCCGGTGGCGCATTGGCGGCCTTCGCCGCGCCGGCTCGCGCGCAGGAAGACTGGCATCCGTTCGTCAAGCTGATGTCGAGCGTGTACGGCCGCCAGACGCCGTGGCCCGCCGAGTTCGAGATGGTGCGCCGGTGGTACGAGCCGCATCTCGAGCGCAACCACGAGGACGCCGCGATCCGTCATGCGGACGTGTTGCAGATGGAGAGCATCGCGGGCACGTATGCGTCGCGTGAACGCTTTCTGACCGAACTGACGCTCGATCCGCCCGACGCCACCAGCGACGAATCCGGCGTGCCGTTGCTCGACGAAGACTACCTGATCCTCTCCACGATTCATTCCGCGAAGGGGCAGGAGTGGCGCAACGTGTTCGTGCTGAACGGTGTGGACGGCTGCATTCCGTCCGACCTCGGCACCGGCAGCGAAGAGGAAATCGACGAGGAGCGCCGCCTGCTTTACGTGGCGATGACGCGCGCGAAAGAGGATCTGCATATCGTCGTGCCGCAGCGCTTTTACGTGCACAACCAGACGCATATGGGTGATCGTCACGTGTGGGCGTCGCGTACGCGCTTCATTCCCGCGCATCTCATGCCGCTGTTCGACGCCTATGCGTGGCCGCGGGTGCCGGTTCCGAGCGCGCCCACGGCGGCCGGGCTGGCCGCCGCCGCGCAGGCGAAGATCGAGATCGCGGCGAAACTCAGGAAGATGTGGGATTGAGAGTGCGGTGGGTGCCGCCGTTACGGGCGCGGCGCCTGCCGTGACACGATTGATGCCGCTTGACGCCGGGCGCCCGCGCGAGAAAAAAGGCCCTTTGGCGAGGCGCGCTATTGGAGATGACGTTTTTTCGGCGGCTGCGGGTCGCGGCCCGCCCCCGGGGCACGCGCGCCGGAGTCGTTCTGCAAGACACGCGGCGCTTCGACCAGATAGGTTGGCTGCCAGTGAGTCGGCGCTCGTTTCTGAAGGCTTCGATCTTCAGCGCGACTGCCGTTGTTGTTGCTGCGGGGCCGGACGCGGCGGCACGAAGAAGTTGCGCAGCCAGGCCGCCATGCGCGAGAACACGTCGTACGGCTCTTCGACGAAAATCTCCGGCTTGAGCAAACGCAGGAATTCCATGATCTGCTGCGCTTCCTGTTTCTGGAACGAGCCGTGCGAGATGCCCAGCCGCAGAAGCCCGCGCAGTTCGCCGAGCTTCTCGCGCGCGGTGCTCCCCACGCTAGTTTCGCACGCCACCTTGGCCTCATAGACGCGCTGGCGCAGCGATTCCACCAGCCTCCAGGCCGGTGTCTGCATGACTTCCTCGAGCGCCTGAATGTCCTGCGCCGCGCTCTTGATCTGCGCCGCGAGCGGGTCGACCAGCGTGGCGTCGCCTTCCGCTTCCTTGACGATCGCCGCCGCCCAGTCGCGGCATTGCTTGGCGAGTTCTTCCGGCGTCCATTCCGAGCGGGCCGCGAAACCGAAGCCGAATTCGCCCGCCTGCCGCATCAGGATTGCGACGACGTCCGGAAACTCCTTGTCGAGCGTTCGTTTGGCCCAAGCGTACTGGCCGCCCTGCAACATCCGCTGAACCGCGTGTTCGGTCAGCGGCACCATATTGTCGAGCAGCTTGGCGCGCAAAAAATCCTCAAACGACGGCGTCGCGAACTGCGGATCGAGCTTCAGCGATACCCGCAGAAAAGCGTCGAAATCCTTGCGCAGTGTCGCAATGGTCTCGTCTTTGAGCGTGAGGGTGATTTGACCCATGAGTTATCCCGTTTGGTCCTGCCGCGCGGCTTCGCCGCGCCACCCGGCCGCGCGGGCCTTGGGAGACGCGACGTTCGATGCCGGCGCGCTTGATTCCTGCCTGTTGCCGCGTAACCAGCGGGACGTATCCCGACGAGCGGACCTCGACTGCATAACGGCGGATCGGGGGGAAACTTAAGGGCGTGCGGGACGGGTGCGCCCGCTTTAGAGGGAAGCGTCGCCCGGCATGCGCTTGCGTGTCGCAAGCCGGACGACCGGGATGCCGCCATGAAGGCGGCATGCACCTATTTCAGCACAATACATTGCCAGACAAAAAACACCGCCAGGCCGACCGCAATGGTCAGAAGCGGCCGACGTGTGACTGCGCTGACGAGCACCGCGGCCAGCGCACCGACGAGTTGCGGATTGCGCCAGGTCAGTTCGGCATTGCTGCCGTGCGGCGAAACCGCCATCGGCACGATGATCGCGGTCAGCACGGTGACCGGCACGAAGCCGAGGGCGGTGCGCACAAGCGGCGGAAACACGAGCCGGTCGCCGAGCACGAAGACCGCGGCGCGGATCACCCACGTGATGGCCGCCATGCCGAGAATCAGAACGACGTAGTTCATCGGGACGCCTCCGCGGTTTTGCCCGTGCCGCGCAGGTTGGGGCGCGAGGTCGACAGCAGGACGCCGATCGCCACGCCCGCGAATACCGCGCCGAGCAGCCCGAGCTTGTACGGCCACGCCTGCCAGAAGAAGGCCAGCGTGCCCGCGGTCACTGCGGCCGCGATATAGCGCAACGCGACGAGTTGCGGCACGACGATCGCGATAAAGGTGGCGACCATTGCGAAATCGAGGCCGAGCGATTGCAATCCCGGAAACGCCGCCCCGAACAACAGGCCGGCGACGGTCCAGATCTGCCAGTTCAGGTACATGGCGAGACCCGCGCCGAAGAAGTAGTGCGGGCCGACCGTGCCGGGCTCCCGGTGCCGGTAATGCTCCCACGCGACGGCGAAGACTTCGTCCGTGAGCAGCGCGCCGAGCGCCCAGCGCCAGCGCGCCGACAGATGCGCGACGTGCGGTGCGAGCGTGGCGCTGTACAGCACGTGACGCAAGTTGACCACCAGCGTAGTCGCCCAGATCACGGCGAAACTCGCGTGACCCGCGATCAGGCCGAGTGCGATGAACTGCGCGGAGCCGGCGAACACGACGAGCGACATCAACTGCCCGTGCCAGAGGTGCAGCGGACCGGATGCGACGAGCGTGCCGAAAATGACGCCGAAAGGCGCCGCGCCGACCATCATCGGAATGATGTCGCGCGCGCCGGCGGTGAACTCTTTTAGATGGCCATGGCTTGTGGGCTGGCCTGCGGTGGAATGGGTCAATCTTGCCTCCTTGAATCGGGAAGCTTAGCGGGGGCTGGCCAGCGGGGCTTGTACGTTCTTGCGGCTGGGCGTGACTCGATGCGCTGACGCGTGGCGATGTCGTTGGTTGGTGGCTTGCGCGCCGGGGCGTGTCGTGCGGCCGGAATGAGCGACGCGGCGGTGCGCGCAAAGGTTGGCAGCAAATTTCGTGCTGGGATGACGCCGGCGGCCGGGGCGTCCCAGGCAGCGGGCGTGCACAGGTCGCTAGCAACGTTCGCGCTAGCGTTGTCTCTGGCGGTTAGAGCGCCCGGAACAGCGGTAAAGGTCGCCGGCAACGTTCGCGCTAAGGCTGTCTTTAGCGGCTGGACTCTTTGAGGCCGCCGGACGCGCTGCTCGCCTCCAACGCCAGTGTCCCGCCAACACCCACGCCAACACCCACGCCAACACCCACGCCCTGTCAGACGCCTTGCCAGCGTCCGGGCGGCACGCCGAACATCCGCCGGAAATGCCGCGTGAAATGGCTCTGGTCGGTGAAGCCGCTGGCGGCGGCGACATCCGTGACCGATACGCCGGCGCGCAATGGCGCGAGCGCGCGCTGCAAGCGCACCTGATTGCGCCATGCATGCGGCGGCAAGCCGGTCGTTTGAGTGAAAAGACGTGCCGCGTGGAACGGCGAAAGCCCCGCCGCCTGAGCGACTTCGGCGAGTGTGACGGGTTCGGCGAGGTCGCCCGTCAGGCACTCCTGCATGAGCGCCACGCGTGTGTCGTCGGTGGCGAGGCGGGCGCGCGCCGGGCGCGTTTGCGAATAGCGCACCAGCAGCGTGGACAACGCGTCGAGCATGGCGGCCTCGGCGGCAAGCGCGTCGTCGCCGGCCTCCAGCAGGCGATGCGCGTGCGCGAGTCGCTTAGCCAGATCAGGATCGCGGATCACGCCGGGCGCAAACCACGGCAACGTCTGCGGTTTGCCACTGACTTCATTGGCGAGCGAATGGATGAAATCCACCGGCGCATACATCACGCGATACCGCCAGCCTGCCTCGACCGCCTTCGAGCCGGTGTGCAACTCGCCGGGATTGATGATCGGCACGCTGCCGGCTTCGGCCACGTAGTCGGAACCGAGGTACCGATAACCCTCGGCGCCCGCGACGATCACCGGAATCGTGTACGCGTCGTGCCAATGCGGCGTGAACTCGTGATCGTGATATTCGGCCGTGAGCAGGTCCGCGCCGGGCAGAAGCGGCGTGCGCCAGTAGCGGGCGGAATCCTGGAAACGATGGGCGGTGGTCATGATGAGGGTCCGGCAGGACCGGTCAGTGTAGCGCGTCGTGACTGGCGGCGCTTCATCGGCCGGGGGCTCGTGCCGGTGCTTCCGGGCGGCGGGATGCCCGGTTCGTGCGGTAGCTTTCCGCCGGTGCTGGATGTCGCACGTTTCGTGCTGCCGCCTCTCGCCGCCGCGGGAGGCGGCTAGTTTCCTCCGGTATCTTTTAGCCGCAGACGCCTGCCGTCGCTTTGTGCTCAAGCTTCTCGTCGCTGCCGGAAGCCGCAGCTTTTGGCCACTGACTGACGCCGGCGCGTCGTGCCACAGTTTCCTGCCACCGCCTGATGCCACCGATTCACGCCATCGCATCGGCCGGCTGCGTTTTTCCGTAGGGCGGGGCGCTTACTTGAGCGGGATCGTCGTGCCGGCCGGCATCGGCACGGCACTTACGCTGTTCTTCGCGCTACCGCTGACGACCCGGTCGCTGTAGGTGAGATACACCAGCGAGTTGCGTTTCGCGTCGACGACCCGCACTACATGCAGCGACTTGAAGATGAGCGACATGCTCACCGAAAACACGTCGGCCTGTTTCTTCACAGGACCCGTGAAGTGAATTTCGCCGACCTGACGGCAAGCGATCGAAGCCTCCGTGGGATCTTCCGCGATGCCGAGCGTCCCCTTGACACCACCCGTACGCGCCCGCGATACGTAGCAGGTCACGCCCTGAACCACGGGATCGTCATAGGCTTCTACGACCACACGGTCGGAACCCGTGACGTGGAAGTTGGTATTGACGCTGCCGACTTCTTCGCTGTGTGCCGAAGGCAGCAGCAGCGCGGCGGTCGCCGCGAGCGCGATGCGCAACAAAGTGGGTTTCATGGGATCGCCAGAAATTGAGCGCCTGGGCAGGCGCGGGATGCATGCCGCAAACCGCCATCGTATAACGGCGAGCCGATCATCGGGCTTTTGCAGGCGAGTGCGGACAGCGTCCGCCATGTTCGGGATTGCGGCGAGAGCATCGATCCGGGGCTGTGATCGGGCGTGCAGCAATGTGACGCGGAAAAAGAAAAGGCCCGCACGAATGCGGGCCTTTCAAAATTTTTGGCTCCTCGACCTGGGCTCGAACCAGGGACCTACGGATTAACAGTCCGGCGCTCTACCGACTGAGCTATCGAGGAACAACAGTACAGCTTGATCTACATAAAAAAGCCCGTCTTGGTTAACGGGCTTTTGCAATTCTTGGCTCCTCGACCTGGGCTCGAACCAGGGACCTACGGATTAACAGTCCGGCGCTCTACCGACTGAGCTATCGAGGAACAGAACAACAACAGCAGAGAAACGAAATTGTAGGAGGAGCTTAAGCGGCTGTCAATACCCTGCGTTCATCTCGATTTCATTCGAAGTCCGCTGCGTATGTGACGTGCTGCGTGACGTGCCGCGAGACTCAACGTACGAGCAGCTCGAGCTTTTCCTTTACGTCCTTGAACTCGTCGGCTTCGGGCAGCGGTGCTTTGGTCTTGGTGATGCTCGGCCAGCTTTTCGCGAGATCGGCATTCAGCTCGATGAAATTCTGCTGGTCGCCCGGCACGTCTTCTTCGGCATAGATGGCGTTCACCGGGCATTCGGCTACGCACACAGCGCAGTCGATGCATTCATCGGGGTCGATCGCGAGGAAGTTGGGACCTTCGCGAAAGCAGTCCACCGGGCACACATCGACACAGTCGGTATAGCGGCACTTGATGCAGCTTTCGGTCACAACGTGAGTCATTCAGGCAGCTCCTGCATGCGGTATCTGGGGAGGCGCAAACGCCAAAAGCGCTATTGTATCGTAACGTCAAGAGGCGCATGCAGCATCGCACCATGCCTTTTATACGTTTTCGTGATTAGTTTATGGCGCGCTGAAGGCCACCTGCTTCGCGGCGCTCACCGTGAAGACCTTGTTCGGGCGTGCGGTGCGAGCGCCCGGCGGCGCGCGGAATCCGGCGGCATTCGGGTAACATGCGTCAGGTCGGTGCGCACGGGGCGTGCCGTATGCGCATGGTTGAGTCGGGCCTTTCGTGTCGGGCCTTCCGTTTTTCCTGCAGTCCAGTTCGCACCATCATGATTATTACTTCGCTGCTCGACACCGATCTGTACAAGTTCACGATGATGCAAGTGGTGTTGCATCACTTTCCCGCGGCGAACGTGGAATATCGCTTCCGTTGCCGTACGCCTAATGTCGATCTCGTTCCGTATATCGGCGAGATTCGCGAGGAAGTGCGCAAGCTCTGCCAGCTTCGCTTTACCGACGACGAACTCGACTACCTGCGCCGCATGCGCTTCATCAAGGGCGACTTCATCGAGTTTCTCGCGCTGTTCCATCTGAACGAAAAATACATTTCGATCGAACCTTCGCCGAAGGGCAATGGCGAAATCGACATCGAGATCAAGGGACCGTGGCTGCATACGATCCTGTTCGAGATTCCGATGCTCGCGATCGTCAACGAGGTCTACTTCCGCAATACGCAGCAAAAGCCGGACTACAGCGAAGGGCGCGGCCGCCTCGTCGACAAGATCCAATTGCTCGGCGCGCGTCCGGAATTCGCCGACTGCAAGATCGCCGACTACGGCACGCGCCGCCGCTTCTCGAAGCAATGGCACGAGGAAGTGATCCTCAAGCTCAAAGAGGGCCTCGGCGAGCAGTTCGCCGGCACCAGCAACGTCTTCTACGCAATGAAGCACGGTCTCACGCCGCTCGGCACGATGGCGCATGAATATCTGCAGGCGTGCCAGGCGCTCGGCCCGCGGCTGCGCGACTCGCAGATCTTCGGCTTCGAAATGTGGGCCAAGGAATACCGCGGCGACCTGGGTATCGCGCTCTCCGACGTGTACGGCATGGAGGCGTTCCTGCGCGACTTCGACATGTATTTCTGCAAGCTGTTCGACGGCGCGCGCCATGATTCGGGCGATCCGTTCGAGTGGGGCGAACGTCTGCTCAAGCACTACGAAGCGAATCGCTGCGATCCGCGCACCAAGATCCTCGTATTTTCCGACGCCCTCGACATTCCTAAAGTGCTGCAGCTCTATGAGCGCTTCCGCGGCCGCTGCAAGCTGGCGTTCGGCGTGGGCACGAATCTGACCAACGACCTCGGCTATAACCCGCTGCAGATCGTCATCAAAATGGTTCGCTGCAACGGCCAGCCGGTGGCGAAACTGTCGGACTCGCCGGGCAAGAACATGTGCGAAGACAAGGCTTACCTCGCTTACCTGCGCCAGGTGTTCGGCATTGCGCAGCCCGAGGAAGAGGCGGCGAAGTAACGCGGCTCGCAGCCGGCTATTGCAGTGGGCTATAGCGTAAGCCGCGTGTGCGATACGCGGCAATATCCCGTTTGGCCAGGGTGGCCGCGCGCGGGGCGGCCGGTATAATTCCCGCCATCCCGAACGGCTGTCGACACGAGGATTTCGCACATGGATACATCGATTGCCCGACGCAACATACTGGCGCGCATCCGCGCGGCGCAAGGGCGCGAGCCGGAGCCGTCCGCTGCCGAGCGCGAGGCGGCGGCGGACTACCTGGCGCGCCATCCTGCCGGGCCGCGTCCGGAGATGCCGGCCGACCTCGTTGCGCGCTTCGTCGAACAGGCCCGGAAGATGGCGACCACCGTCGAATCGGTTCAGGCACTGAGCGACGTGCCGGCCGCGGCGCATCGCTACCTCACACAACATGCGTTGCCGTTGCAGGCTATCGCCTGGCAAACGCTGCAGGATCTGCAGTGGGCCGAAGCCGGCCTCACCGTCGAATTCCGCAAGCCGCAAGACGGCGACGTGGTCGGCCTGACCGGCTGCTTCTGCGCGACCGCCGAGACCGGCACGCTCGTGTTGCTGTCGGGACCGGAAACTTATGCGTCCGCTGGTCTGCTGCCTGAAACGCATATTGCCATCGTGCCGGCTTCACGCATCGTCTCGGGTCATGAAGAGGCGTTCGGTCTGATCCGCAAAGAACGCGGCGAACTTCCACGCGCGGTCAATTTCGTTTCCGGGCCTTCACGCACCGGGGATATCGAGCAGACCATCGTCCTCGGCGCGCATGGGCCATACCGCGTGCATGTGATCGTGGTGCAGGGCGCCTGAACGGCAAGCGCGGCCCGCGCCACGTGGCGCATGTGCCCACGCGCGGCTGCCGGCAATAACAAGGATTTCAACGCTATGAAAGGACGTGCCGTCTGGACGGGCATGGGGTTCGCGGCTGCATTGGCGCTGGCCGGCTGGCCGCAACTGGCGTCTGCCGCTACGCTCGATGGCGCCACTTTGTCGGCGCTGTGGGCGCTGCCATTCGCAGGCGTGCTGCTGTCGATCGCGGTATTTCCGCTGATCGCGCCGGCGTTCTGGCATCACCATTTCGGCAAGATCGCGGCTGCCTGGGCGCTCGCGTTCCTCGTACCGTTCGCGCTCACCTTCGGTACCGGTGTCGCGTTCGGCACGCTCGTGCATGCGTTGCTCGAAGAATACATTCCGTTCATTGTGCTGCTAACGGCGTTGTACACCGTGGCGGGCGGCATCTGCGTGCGCGGCAATCTGCATGGCACGCCGCGTCTGAACACCGGAATTCTCGCGCTAGGCACGTTGCTGGCCAGCATCATGGGCACGACCGGCGCGGCCATGCTGCTGATCCGTCCATTACTGCGCGCCAACGACAATCGCAAGCACGTGGTTCATGTAGTCGTGTTCTTCATCTTCCTCGTGGCGAACGCGGGCGGCTCGCTCTCGCCGCTGGGCGACCCGCCGCTCTTTCTCGGCTTTTTGCAGGGCGTGAGCTTTTTCTGGACCACCACGCATCTGATGCTGCCCATGCTGTTCATTTGCGGCGTGCTGCTGATCGGGTTCTATGCGCTCGACTCGTACTACTTTCATCGGCGTGAGGAAGAGCGCTCGCGCTTTCTCGATCCCACGCCTGACTCGCCGCTGCTCGGCATCGACGGCAAGATCAATTTCGTGCTTCTCGCCGCGGTAGTCGGGCTCGTGCTGATGAGCGGGCTGTGGAAGCCGGGCGTGGAGTTCGACGTGTTCGGCACGCACCTCGCGCTGCAGAATGCCGTGCGCGATGCCGCGCTGCTCGGCGTCACGTTGCTTTCATTGGTGCTCACGCCGCGTACGGCGCGCGCGGGCAACGACTTCAACTGGGCGCCGATCGAAGAGGTGGCCAAGCTGTTCGCCGGCATCTTCGTGACGATCGCGCCGGTCATGACGATCCTGCGTGCCGGCGAGGCGGGCGCCTTTGCCGGCATCGTCCATCTGGTCAACGACGCATCGGGCCAGCCGCACGATTTGATGTACTTCTGGATGACCGGGCTGCTATCTTCGTTTCTCGACAATGCGCCGACCTACCTCGTGTTCTTCAACCTGGCCGGCGGCAACGCGCAGACGCTCATGACCACCGGCGCCACCACGCTCGCGGCGATCTCGGCTGGCGCGGTGTTCATGGGTGCGAACACGTATATCGGCAATGCGCCGAACTTCATGGTGAAGGCAATCGCGGAATCGCGCGGCGTGCGCATGCCGGGTTTTTTCGCGTATCTGGGCTGGTCCGCGGCGGTGTTGCTGCCGTTGTTCCTCGTGACCGGCTGGCTTTTTTTCTGACGCCGAGGCAATCGAACTCGACGCGCTATACGGAGAATTGCAATGCAGAAGATCCTCGTCGCCCGTCCAATCTTTCCTGACGTGATCGAACGGCTCAAACAGTATTTCGACGTCGACTGGAATCAGGGCGACGTATTGTCCGCCGACGAACTGACGCGTCGTCTCGCGGACAAGGACGGCGCGCTCACCGCGGGCGATCCGGTCGGCGCGGGCGTACTCGCGGCGGCGCCGCGTCTGCGCGTGGTGTCGAACATGGCGGTGGGCTACAACAATTTCGACATGGCCGCCTTCACCGCGGCCAATGTGCTCGGCACCAATACGCCGGACGTGTTGAACGAGTCGACGGCGGACTTCGGCTGGGCCCTGATGATGGCGGCGGCGCGCCGTATCGCCGAATCGGAGCACTGGCTGCGCGCGGGCAAATGGCAGAAGTGGGCGTATGACGGTTTTCTCGGCAGCGACCTGTATGGCTCGACGCTCGGCGTGATCGGCATGGGCCGCATCGGCCAGGCGCTGGCGCGTCGTGCAAAGGGCTTCAACATGCAGGTGATCTATCACAATCGTTCGCGCGTCGCGCCGGAGATAGAAGCCGAGCTGAACGCGGAATACGCGTCGAAAGAGGACCTGTTGCGGCGTGCCGATCACGTCGTGCTCGTCCTTCCGTACACGAAGGATAACCATCACACGATCGGCGCCGCCGAACTCGCGCTGATGAAGCCGACCGCGACGCTCACCAACATCGCGCGCGGCGGCATTGTCGACGACGCGGCGCTCGTCGAGGCCTTGCGCTCGAAGCAGATCGCCGCCGCCGGTCTCGACGTGTTCGAAGGCGAGCCGAATCTGAACCAGGACTTGCTGAGCGTGCCGAATGTCGTGCTGACGCCGCACATTGCCAGCGCGACCGAAGCCACGCGCCGCGCCATGGCGAATCTCGCCGCGGACAATCTGATCGCGGGCCTGGGCGAAGGCCCGCGCGCGGGCCGGCCGCCGAATCCGATCAATCCCGAAGTCATCGGCAAGGCGCGTTCATGACAATGATTCTGGTGGCGGCCGTCGCAGTGCTGGCGGTCGCATTGGTCATTGCGCTGGCCCTTCTGATGCGAGGCCACAGCCGCGCGCAAGAGAGCGAGCAGTTCGAACTGCTCAACGAGCGGCTGGACGCCTCGACCGACGCGCAAGCACACGCCTACGAGCGTCTCGAACGGCAACTGCGCAATGACATCACCGAGACCGCGCGGGTGTCGCGTACCGAACAGAGCAGCGGCTTCGCGCACTTTCAGCAGACGCTGGCGGCGCAGTTCAGCAGTATGACGACGGTGCAGGGCGGCAAGATCGACGGGTTCGCCCAGCAGCTCGACGCCGTGCGTCACAGTCTGCAGGCGCAGGCCCAGCAGGCGCGCGACGAGCAGGGCCGCTCGCTCAAGCAGTTCGGCGACACGCTGAGCCTGCAACTGGGGCAACTCACGGAGGCGAACGATCGCCGTTTCGCCGAGGTGCGCGCAACCATCGAACAGCGGCTGAAGGATATCGAGGCGAACAACTCGGTCAAGCTCGAGGAAATGCGCCGCACCGTCGACGAAAAGCTTCACGCCACGCTCGAACAGCGTCTGGGTGAATCGTTCAAGCTGGTATCCGACCGGCTCGAGCAGGTGCATCGCGGACTGGGCGAGATGCAGACGCTGGCGGCCGGTGTCGGCGACTTGAAGAAAGTGCTCACCAATGTGAAGACACGCGGCACGTGGGGCGAAGTGCAGCTGGAAGCGTTACTGGAGCAACTGCTCACCGCCGACCAGTATGCGAAGAACATCGCGACGGTGCCGAGAAGCACGGAGCGCGTCGAGTTTGCGATCAAGTTGCCCGGGCGCGCGGAGCAGGGCGGCGTGGCCACGCCGGTCTGGCTGCCCATCGACGCCAAGTTTCCGCGTGAAGACTACGAGCGTCTGATCGAAGCGCAGGAGCGCGCCGATCCGGTCGCGGTGGAAGAAGCCTCCCGCGCGCTCGAAGCGCGGATTCGCGCCGAGGCCCGCACGATTGCGGAGAAATACGTGTCGCCGCCACACACCACGGATTTCGCGTTGCTGTTCCTGCCGACCGAAGGCCTGTACGCGGAGGTGTTGCGCCGGCCGGGCCTGACGGACCTGCTGCAACGCGACTATCGCGTGACGATCGCCGGTCCGACTACGCTGACCGCATTGCTTAACAGTCTGCAGATGGGTTTTCGCACGCTCGCTATCGAAAAGCGGTCGAGCGAGGTGTGGCAGGTGCTCGGCGCGGTGAAAACGGAGTTCGGCAAATTCGGTGACGTGCTGGCGAAGACAAAGTCGCAACTGGAAACCGTCACGCGTTCTATCGAAGCGGCGGAAACGCGCACGCGTGTCATGAGCCGCAGACTGCGCGATGTCGAGGCATTACCGGGCGAGGAGGCAAGCGGGTTGCTCGGCGATGCGCTCTCGGGTGTGGATCCCGAAGAGCAATGAGGGTACGGGGCTAACGGTTAGGTGTGGCGGAACCCGGCGTGAAGCTCCGCCCGCCAATCACTCAGGCACGCGCGCTTGCCGCCAGCTGTTCAAGCGCGTCACCTGTCAGGCGCACCACGCGCCAGTCGGGCATGACGGTCGCGCCCATCTTTTCATAGAAGCTGATGGCCTGCCGGTTCCAGTCGAGCACGGTCCATTCGAAGCGCGCGCATTGCCGTTCCACCGCCAGGGCGGCGAGGCGTTGAATCAACGCGGTGCCCAGACCGCTGCCGCGTTGCGAGGGTTGTACGTAGACGTCTTCGAGATATAGTCCGCGCTTGCCGACGAAACTCGAGTAATTGTGGAAGAACAGCGCATAGCCGACGATGCGTCCTTCGCTCTCCGCTACCAGCGCTTCAATGGAAGGCCGCGCGCCGAACAGCGCGTCGCGCAAGCCCTCTTCGGTTGCGACGAAGACGTGCGTGAGGCTTTCGAATTCCGCGAGCTCGTACGTCAGCGCGAAGATCGCGCTGGTGTCGGCAGGCGTGGCGGCGCGGATCGTCGCGGGCATTACGCTTCTTCCGGGGCGTCGGTCAGTTGGATTTCAATTCCGCCGAAGCGCGACGCAACCCAGTTGTAGGCATGGCAGGCGATCCATAGCAGGACGAAGCCGAGAATCGCATTCAGCAGCAGCGCGCTGAACACCGTGCTCAGTTCCACCGAACCATAGCGCACGAACGCCACCAGTACGCCCAGCAGCACGATCGGTACCGAAAACGTCAGGTACACGAGGATCAGTGCTTTGGCTGTCTGTCCTGGTGCAATGAACGAAATCTGTTTTTTCATGTAAGTCAAACCCGTGTGTCGTAGTGGTAATGGGTAAAGCTATGAATGGCCGCTGGCGAGAGCGAGGCGTGAGCCGGGCGTTAGATGAGGCCGTCGAACAGCATGATCGCGACGCGCTCCCCTTGCGCAATCTCGCCCTCATCGTGCCCGAGCACGATGAAGCAATTGGCTTCGCTCATCGAACTCAGCACGCCGGAACTTTGTGAGCCGGTTGGCGTGACATGCCATTGTCCGTGCGCGTCCTGTTCGGCTACGCCGCGCTGGAACTCGGTGCGGCCGGCGCGCTTGCGGATGGCTTTGCGGCTCAGGGCGTGAATGAACGGCAACGGTTGCGGTGTTGCGCCCGACATCAGCAGCAGCGCCTCGCGCACGATCTGATAGAAGGTCACCATCACGGCGACCGGATTGCCCGGCAAACCGAAGAATAACGCGGGAAGCCCGAGCCCGGGTCGCTCGCCGGACCAGACGCGGCCGAAGGCGAGCGGCCGGCCCGGCCGCATGGCGAGACTCCAGAAGGCGACGTCGCCGAAAGTTTGCAGCAGTTGTTTGGTGAAATCGGCCTCGCCGACCGAAACCCCGCCCGAGGTGAGCACCACGTCGGCGCTCGCCGCCGCGCTGCGCAAGGCGGCTTCCATCGCGGCGGGCTCGTCGCGCACCACGCCGAGATCGAGCGTGTCGATGTTCAGGCGCCGCAGCATGGCGAACAGCGTGTAGCGATTGCTGTCGTACACGCAGCCCGCGTCGAGCGGCTCGCCGAGCGAGCGCAATTCGTCGCCGGTGGAGAAGAAGGCCACGCGCAAGCGCCGCTTGACATTGATTTCGCCGATGCCGAGCGAGGCCAGCAAACCAAGGTCCGACGCGCGCATGATACGGCCCGAGCGCAGTGCGGCGTGGCCGCGCGCGAGATCTTCGCCGGCGAGACGCCGGTTCGCGCCGGCCGCCACGGCGTTGGCGGCGAAGCGGATCGAACCCGAGTCGGCGTCGCGCTCGACCAGCTCCTGCGGCACGACCGTGTCGCAGTCGGCCGGCATGCAGGCGCCGGTCATGATGCGCACGCATTGTGTGGTTTCGACGCGGCCCGTGAACGGATGCCCGGCGAGCGCTTTGCCGGCCACCGTCAACTCGACGGTGGCGCCGCCGGTGGCGAGTACCGCGCTCTTGAACGCGTAGCCGTCCATGGCGGAGTTGTCGTGCGAAGGCACGTCGATTGGCGACACGATATCCGCCGCGAGCACGCGGTCGAGCGCATCGCGCAGGGGCACGCGTTCAGTAGCCGTGACCGGTGCGGCCCACTGGCGAACAATCGCCTGAGCGGCTGACACGGGTAGCGCGTGAGGATCGTACTGCGCGACGCAGCGGGAGAATTCGTTAGGCGTGGTCATGAAGAGCGGGACGTCGCGACCGGAGGCGGCAGCGGCAGTTGCCGTGCGGCCGGAGCGGGATTTCAACCGGGGCCTCAATCACGTTCGAGGTCGGCGAGTTCTTGTAGCGAATTGATATTGTAAAACGCGCGCTCGTCGGTAAAGACGACTTCCTCCGTCTTGTGGCGCGCGTACCACGCGCGGACTTTGCGCTCGCCGGCTTCCAGAAAGGCCGCCAGATCGTCCGCGAGGCCCGTGCGCAACAGTGCGAAAACGGGGTGCAGGGACAACTGACCGTGCGCGTCGGAGGTGGCGACCGTGGCGATATCGGCGCCGTTCGAGTCGAGCGCGCGCGCAAGACGCTCGGCGAGGTCGGCGGGCAGCCACGGCGAGTCGCAGGGTGCGCTGAGCACATAGCCGGTTCCCGCTGCTCGCAAGCCCGCGAGCAGACCTGCCAGCGGGCCCGGAAATCCGGCCAGCGTATCGGCCACGACCGTGGCGCCGTACGGCGCACCGAGTGCGGCGTAAGCTTCGGCATGCCGATTGGCGCTGATGAGCAACGCGCCGGTTTGCGGTGCGAGGCGCTTGAGCACATGGCTGGCGAGCGGCTCGCCGTGCAGCGTTTGCAGCCCCTTGTCGGCGCCGCCCATGCGTGTGGCGCGTCCGCCCGCGAGCAACAGGCCGGTGATGTGTTCGCGCGTCGGTCTCATGCGCCGCCGCTCAGCCGCCGATGTACGACATTTCGACCCGACGGCCGTCGCGCGCGCCTGAATCGGCCGGGTTGCTGCCGCGCAGCTGCGAATACCGGTCGCCGCGGCCTTGCCAGATTTCGGCGATGGCGGTGGCGATACCGGCGTCGCTCGCGCCGTTGCGCACCAGCGCGCGCAGGTCGTGCCCCGACGACGCGAACAGGCACAGATAGAGCTTGCCTTCGGTCGACAGACGCGCTCGCGTGCAACTGCCGCAAAACGCCCGGGTCACGCTCGAAATCACGCCGATTTCGCCGCTGCCGTCCGCATAACCCCAGCGCTGCGCGGTCTCGGCGGCGCTGTGCGCTTCGAGCGGCGCGAGCGGGAAGTGCTCGGCGATGCGGGTGACCACGTCGGCGGACGGCAGCACTTCGGTCATGTTCCAACCGTTCGACGTGCCGACGTCCATGTATTCGATAAAGCGCAGCACTGCGCCCGAGCCTTTGAAATGACGCGCCATCGGCACGATTTCACTATCGTTCGTGCCGCGTTTGACCACCATGTTCACCTTGACCGGCGCGAGCCCCACCGCATGCGCGGCGGCAATGCCGTCCAGCACGTCCGCGACGGCGAAGTCGGCGTCGTTCATGCGGCGAAACAGCGTGTCGTCGAGCGCGTCCAGACTCACCGTGACGCGGGTCAAACCGGCGTCTCTCAGGCTGCGCGCCTTGCGCGCCAGCAGCGAACCGTTGGTGGTCAGCGTCAGATCGAGCGGACGGCCCGCCGGCGTGGTGAGTTGCGCGAGCCGCTCGATCAGGAATTCGAGATTCTTGCGCAACAACGGTTCGCCGCCCGTCAGACGGATTTTTTCGACGCCGTGCGCGACGAAGATCCGCGCCACCCGTTCAATTTCCTCGAAGCTCAGCAGGTCGCTGTGCGGCAAAAAGGTGTAGTCCTTGTCGAACACCTCGCGCGGCATGCAGTAGACGCACCGAAAATTGCAGCGATCCGTGACCGAAATGCGCAGGTCGCGCAGCGGCCGCGCGAGCTTGTCGTGCAGCGCGCCGCTAGGCGTCTGCACGGGGCCGCTGATAACCGGCACAGCGCTGAAATCGGCAACAGGGATGATGCGTCGGGACATGGTTGCTTCGCTTAATTGCTTCGCGTGTTTGCTTTGCTCAGTGCTTGAACTTAGTGCTTGAACTTAGTGCTTGAAATCAAAGCTAGATATTCATTCTATCGGAAATGCCTCAAAAGGCAGTGGGACCCCCCGGCGGTGTCGGGTGTACGGGGACGTGCATGCCACCGGCGCGCCCGCGCTGCGCATAAAAAAAGCCCGCCATGAAGGCGGGCTTTGCTGGTGGAGCGGAGCAGCTTACTGCGGATGCTTGCCCGTTTCCACTTGTTGCATCGGCGCGCTGTCGAGCGGCGGCAACGATTTACGTTCGCGCACCACGCGAGCCGGCTTGACCGTCTGCGCGGCCGCTTCCTGAGCGGCGCGAAGCTTGTCGGCGTCGGTGTTCACCCAGACGAGACCGGCTTGTTCCAGCACCGGCTTCAAGGCTTCCGCCGACGCGGCGCCATGACGCGGTGCTTGCGGTGCAACGGCGACAGGCGCGGACTCGATCACCGTCGGCTCGACCGCGGCCGCAACCGGCTGCGTTTCGGCGATCTCGGCATGCAACACAGGCTGAGCCGCCGGAGCTTCGACGACCGCAACCGGAGCGGCGGTTTCGACCGGAGCCGGCGCGGCTTGTGCTTCGACAGGCGACGCCACCACCGGCGTTTCGACTTGAGTCTGAGCCGGTGCTTCAAAGCGTGCGACCGGTTCAACAAGCGAAACCGTCTCGCTGACGGCCGGCGCGGCTTGCGCTGCTTCGACCGGCACGGCAGCGGCGGGCGCTACCGGCGTTTCGGCGACCGGTTCGACAGCAGCCGGAGTCGCCGGCGCCTGCGCTACCGGGACGACCGTTTCCGTCTTCGCAGCCTTTTCGACAGCCAGAGCCGGCGTTTCGGTAGCAGCGTGCAGTTCGGTGACCACGGCGGTTTCAGTCGCGACAGCGGCGACCACCACTTCCACCGGCGTCACGTCCTTCGCCTCGTTGACTTCCGTCTTGTGCTCGACAGGTTGGTGCGCAGTGCGCACCGGCGCTTCGTCGGCCACGCCGGCGTTGTCGCCTTCAGCTTCCGCGACGTCCGCTGCGAGGTTGCCGTTCACGTCCTCTTCACGTTCACGACGACCACCGCGACGGCCGCGACGGCGACGACGACGCTCTTCACCTTCACGCGCCACGGCTTCCTGATCGATCTGCGCGCCGTTTTCGCCCAGGGCGATCTGGTTTTGCGCCAGTTCTTCCGCCGGTTGAGCGTCGCTTTGCGTCAGAGACTCGGTGGCTTCCGTTTGCGGCTTGCGGCGTTCGCCACGTTCAGCGCGATCACCACGTTCACGCCGTTCGCCACGCTCCGGACGTTCGCCGCGCTCGCCACGTTCAGCGCGCGGTGCGCTTTCGACGGCTTCCGCACGGTCGTTGCCGCGATTGTCGCGGTCACGGTTTTCGCGACCCTCGCGACCTTCACGCGGTTCGCGGGGCTCGCGGGTTTCGCGCGGTTCACGACCTTCGCGGGCCTCACGCGGTTCACGGTTGCCACGCGGCTCGCGCGCTTCACGCGGCTCACGGCCTTCGCGTGCTTCACGCGGTTCGCGTTCCTCGCGACGCTGCGACGGCTGCTGGCCTTGAGCCTGACGGCCGCCGGTCGCGCCTTCGCCGCGGCCCGCTGCATCGCGGCCGCCTGCGCCGCCACGGCGATTGCGGTTGCGATCGCCACCGCGTTCACCGGTGCGCTCACCGCGCTCCGTGCGTTCGCCGCGTTGCGGACGCGTCTGCTTGTCGGTCGTAGCCGGCGCGACAGGCGCCGGTGCCGCCGGCTGCATGCCGAACAGATTCTTCAGCCAGCCGATGAACCCACCGCTTGCCGGCGTGACCGCGACCGGAGCCGGGGCAGCGACAGGGCGAACCGGTGCGCTCGGCGCCGGCTTTTCAGGCGTAATGCCCTTGACCGCCGCTTCCTGCTTCGGCTTTGCTTCTTCGGTGCGCTTGCTGTAACCGGTTTCCGATTCGAGTTCGCGGGCCGCTTCTTCGGCCATCTTCCACGAAGCGCGCGGTTCGTCGAGGCGCGCGTCGTCGTGACGCAGACGCTCGAGCTTGTAATGCGGCGTATCGAGATGCTTGTTCGGAATCAGGACGACGTTGACCTTGAAGCGCGACTCGATCTTGTTGATTTCAGCGCGCTTTTCGTTCAGCAGGAAGGCGGTCACTTCGACCGGCACCTGGCAGTGAATTGCCGCGGTGTTTTCCTTCATCGCTTCTTCCTGAATGATCCGCAGCACTTGCAGCGCGGACGATTCGGTATCGCGGATGTGACCCGTGCCGTTACAGCGCGGGCAGGTCACGTGGCTGCCTTCGGACAGGGCCGGGCGCAGACGCTGGCGCGACAGTTCCATCAGGCCGAAACGCGAGATCTTGCCCATCTGGACGCGCGCACGGTCGTGCTTCAGCGCGTCTTTCAGGCGTTGCTCGACTTCACGCTGGCTCTTGGCCGATTCCATGTCGATGAAGTCGATCACGATCAGGCCGCCCAGATCGCGCAGGCGCAATTGGCGGGCGACTTCGTCGGCGGCTTCGAGGTTGGTGCGCGCGGCGGTTTCCTCGATGTCGGCGCCCTTGGTGGCGCGGGCCGAGTTCACGTCGATCGCGACCAGTGCTTCGGTGTGGTCGATCACGATCGCGCCGCCCGAGGGCAGCGGCACCGTGCGCGAGTACGCCGTTTCGATCTGGTGTTCGATCTGGAAGCGCGAGAAGAGCGGTACGTCGTCGTGGTACCGCTTCACCTTGCTGACATTGTCCGGCATCACGATATCCATGAAGGCGCGTGCCTGGTCATGAATTTCAGTGGTGTCGATCAGGATTTCGCCGATATCCGGCTGGAAGTAGTCGCGAATCGCGCGGATCACGAGGCTCGATTCGAGATAAATCAGCATCGGCTGACCGTTCGAACCGCTCTGCGACGCAGCTTCGATCGCGCGCCACAGTTGCATCAGGTAGTTCAGGTCCCACTGCAGCTCTTCGGCGCTGCGGCCAATGCCGGCCGTGCGCGCGATGATGCTCATGCCTTCCGGCAATTGCAGCTGCGCCATGGTTTCGCGCAGTTCCTGACGGTCGTCGCCTTCGATCCGGCGCGACACGCCGCCGCCGCGCGGGTTGTTCGGCATCAGAACCAGATACCGGCCGGCGAGCGAAATGAAGGTGGTGAGGGCCGCGCCTTTGTTGCCGCGCTCTTCCTTTTCGACCTGAACGATCAGTTCCTGGCCTTCGCGGAGGGCGTCCTGGATGCGCGCCGAGCGCATGTCGACGCCGTCGCGGAAATACTGGCGGGCGACTTCCTTGAACGGCAGAAAGCCGTGGCGGTCTTCGCCGTAGTTGACGAAACAGGCTTCGAGCGACGGCTCGATGCGCGTAATGATGCCCTTGTAAATATTGCCTTTGCGCTGTTCGCGCCCGGCGGTTTCGATGTCGATATCGATGAGTTTTTGCCCATCGACGATGGCGACGCGCAGTTCTTCCTGCTGCGTCGCGTTGAACAACATTCGTTTCATTGAACGGCTCCAGAGCGGCTTAGCCAGCCCATCGCTGCGCGGTTGTCAGTCGCGAGAGCGAAGCGGGCAGCGGCATGCCGCGCCTTATTGTGTTTTCACAAGCACGCTGGAGCGGGAAAACTGGCGGGAGAATTGCCTGAGAGGGCCCGGCCCCATTGAAAAATGGGCGCGGTGCCGCAGGGCACATGCGAACACGGCTTCAAATAACGACCCGACACGCCGCGGGTTCTGCCGGCAGACCTTCAAAAGCCTTCGTCCACTCGCGCCGGTGCGCCAACTGGGCGCGTGACCGGAGGGTCGAAGGCTGCGGCCATGCCGCAGCGGGAAGTTCGCGCAGTCGGCGCGTCTTTTCCTGCTGGGGGTGTCTCGCCTCATTTTGACGTCGCCATGTCTTGTACTTTCTACAAGACGCCTCGGGCGCACGCCGTATTTTCGCAACTTGCAGCCTCGTACAACTGGGCGTCAGACCGCCCGATACCGAAGCTGAAAGTTAAATTCTTTTTTACCAAAATTCCGTTACCGTCGAAGCCGACCTTGACCGAACGCGCCTATGGGCGCCGTCCCTGCCGGGCACTGACTTCGTGCGTGCAACTTGTTGCATCTCATTTTCAGGGTGAGCAACCAGACCCCGGCGCAAGTAAAATAACGGTTTATCGCTTGCGCCTGCGCAATCCGCCCGAATTCCGAACACTGCGCCGGCCGCCGCAGACTGCTGGGCAAATTATATTCAGAATGAAAGAGTTAGGCAAAATATCCCAGAAATCGGTCGCAAGCGACCAGGTCTCGATGATCGAGATCGACGATAGTGCGGCCGGACAGCGCATCGACAACTTCCTGTTACGCGTCTGTAAAGGCGTGCCGAAAAGCCATATTTACCGCATCCTGCGCAGCGGTGAGGTGCGCGTGAATAAGGGCCGGATAGATGCGCAGTACCGGCTCGAACTAGGCGACCTGGTGCGTGTGCCACCCATTCGCGTCGCCCAACCGAGCGAAACCGCCGCCCAGGCGCCGGTACCCGCCGCCCATTTCAAGATCATTTTCGAAGACGAGCATCTGCTGGTCATCGACAAACCGGCCGGCGTGGCCGTGCACGGTGGCAGCGGGGTGGCATTCGGCGTGATCGAGCAGATGCGCGAGGCGCGTCCGCAGGCGAAATTCCTCGAATTGGTACATCGGCTGGATCGCGAGACTTCCGGCATCCTGATGCTCGCCAAGAAGCGCTCGGCGCTCGTCAATCTGCACGAGCAGATTCGCGAGAACAAAATGGACAAGCGCTACTATGCTTGCGTTCACGGCGACTGGGCGAGCGATTGGGGCCGCCGCCGCGCGGTCAAGGAGCCGCTGCACAAGTATTTGACCGCGGACGGCGAACGGCGCGTGCGCGTGCAGCCCGACGGCCTCGCGTCGCACACGGTTTTCAATCTGATCGACCGCTGGCCGGAGTACGCGCTGCTCGAGGCGGAACTGAAGACCGGGCGTACGCATCAGATCCGTGTCCACTTGCAGCATCTGGAACTGCCGATCGTCGGCGACGCCAAATATGGCGACTTCGCGCTGAATAAGGCATTGGCGCGCGCCAATGCGAAGCCGGGCCTGAAGCGCATGTTCCTGCACGCCTACCGGTTAAAGCTCACGCACCCGGCAACCGGCGCGCCGCTGCAGTTCGAGGCGCCGTTGCCGGCCGAATGCCGCAGCTTCATCGCGCAGCTCAACGAATTACGAAATGGGTCAAACCCGGAGACGACACCGCATGGCTAGAGAGCAATTTGATCTGATCGTCTTCGACTGGGACGGGACGCTGATGGATTCGACCGCCCACATCACGCGCAGCATCCAGTCGGCTTGCCGCGATCTCGGCTTGCCGGTTCCCGCCGACGAGGCGGCGAGCTACGTCATCGGCCTCGGTTTGCGTGATGCGCTACAAATTGCCGCGCCCACGCTGGACCCATCGGACTATCCGCGGCTGGCCGAGCGTTATCGCTTCCACTATCTGGTAAAGGATCAGACCACCGAGCTATTCGCCGGTGTGCGCGAAATGCTGCAGGAATTGCGCGACCTGGGCTATCTATTGGCAGTGGCCACGGGCAAAAGCCGCGTCGGGCTGAATCGCGCGCTCGACCAGTCGCGCCTCACGAGCCTGTTCGACGGCACCCGCTGCGCCGACGAGACTTTCTCGAAGCCGCACCCGGCCATGTTGCACGAATTGACGCGTGAACTAGGGCAGGACAATGCCCGCACGGTAATGGTCGGCGATACGACGCACGATCTGCAAATGGCGATCAACGCGGGTGTCGCGGGCATCGGTGTCACATACGGGGCGCATCCTGCGGGCTCGTTGAGTGCGTTATCGCCGAAGTTCGTGGCGTCGAGCGTCAGTGTGCTGTCGGGCTGGCTGCGAGAAAACGCATGAGCGAGCAGACACCGGACGCGGCGCAGGCGGTTCGCATTTGCGCGTCGGCGGAATTGGTCGACGGCGGCGCGGGCGTGCGCCGCGGGGCGAAGCTCGGCGGAGGCGACGTCGTCGTATTTTTTGTTCGCTATGATGGCCGCGCTTACGGCTACCTGAACCGCTGCGCCCATGTGCCGATGGAGCTGGACTGGGCCGAGGGCCAGTTCTTCGAATCGTCCGGTTTATACTTGATGTGCGCTACACACGGTGCGATTTACGCGCCGGACACAGGCAAATGCGTCGGTGGTCCGTGCCGCGGCGGCAGATTGCGGCCCGTGCAGGTGGACGAACGCGATACGCCGGAAGGCCGCGCGGTTTTCTGGCTGCCTGACGGCGAACTGCGTCCGGACACCCCCTGATTTTTCTCTTCTTCGACCTTTCCACTGCACCGCATGTCCGACAATTTGACTCCCGAGCCGAAGGAACCGTCCCTGACAGGCCGCCCCCGCACGCCTGCCGATGAGCCCGGTTGGGAACGCGCGGCGCTCGAGCGCATTGCTCTTGCCGCGATCAATGAGCAGCGCGCGGCGCGGCGCTGGAAAATCTTTTTCCGCTTCGTTTTCCTCGTCGTCCTGCTGCTGGCAATATGGGCCGCCATCGACTTGTCCGGTGACAAGGTGGCTGCCACCGGCCGCCACACGGCTTTGATATCGCTTGACGGCGAGATCTCCGCTGATACGAACGCGAACGCGGAAGATATCAACACCGCGCTGCAAAGTGCGTTCGACGATGCGGGCACCGCCGGCGTGATCCTGCGCTGTAATAGTCCGGGTGGCAGTCCGGTGCAGGCGGGCATTATCTACAGCGAAATTCGTCGTTTGCGCGTCAAATATCCGTCAATTCCGCTCTACGTCGTCGTGGGCGATATGTGCGCGTCGGGCGGCTATTATGCGGCCGCGGCGGCCGACAAGATTTACGTGGACAAGGCGAGCATCGTCGGCTCGATCGGCGTGCTGATGGATAGCTTCGGCTTTACCGGCCTGATGGATAAGCTGGGAATTCAGCGCCGTTTGCACACATCGGGTGAGAACAAGGGCTTTTTCGACCCGTTCTCGCCGGAAACGCCGAAGATGGACGAACACGCGCAAGACATGCTCGATCAGATTCACGCGCAATTTATCGACGCCGTTCGCCAGGGGCGCGGCAAGCGCCTGCATGAAACGCCGGATATGTTCTCAGGGCTTTTCTGGACCGGTCAAAAAAGCGTTGAGCTCGGTCTCGCCGATGGTTTCGGCGACGCGGATTACGTAGCGCGCGACCTCTTTAAGGCGCCGGATATTGTCGACTACACGGTGAAAGAGAGCATTACGGACCGCGTTGCGCGTAAATTCGGCGCGGCGGTGGGCAGTGGTGCGGTTCACGCCATGGCGCTCGGCGGGAAGCTGAATCTGCGTTGATGTGCTGATTTGTTGACGTGCTGATGTGAAAAGCCCCGCGCGATCGATGTTTTGACGATCGCGCGGGGCTTTTTTATACCTATCCCGGGTTGGCCCGGATCAAACGGCCAGGATCAGAAAAATGGCCGGCCGCTTGTGCAGATCGATTGCAGGCTGTTTCTTCCAGTCGGCTACGGTGCGGCTGGCAATGGTTTCGGTTTCCAGCGTCAGGTCGACCGCCACGCAGACGAGCGTGGAAGGCGCACACGTCGCCAGTAACGTATCCAGCAGCGCGCGGTTCCGGTAGGGCGTCTCGATAAAGATCTGCGTCTGCTTGCCTTTGCGTGATTGCTGTTCGAGGTCTCGCAGGCGTTTGGCTCGCTCCGTGGCGTCGACCGGCAGGTAGCCGTGAAACGCAAAGCTCTGGCCGTTGAGCCCGGAAGCCATCAAGGCTAACAGAATCGAACTGGGGCCAACGAACGGCACCACTTTCACTCCTCGTTCATGCGCGCGGCGCACCAGCAGGGCGCCGGGGTCGGCGACCGCCGGACAGCCCGCTTCGGAGACGAGACCGGCGTCGGTGCCGGCTAGAAGCGGCGCAAGTAGCTTATCGATCTCCCCGGCCGGCGTGTTGACGTTCAGTTCGCGGATCTCGATTTCCTGGATCGGCCGTTCCGTGCCGACCTTTTTCAGGAACGCGCGCGTGGTTTTCGCGTTTTCGCCGATGTAATAGTGAAGCGAAGCCGCGCGGGCGCGTACCGGCGCCGGCAGAACGGCGTCGAGCGCCTCGGCGTCGCCTTCGCCGAGCGTGTTCGGAATCAGATAGAGCGTGCCGGTCATTGCGCCCCCAGAAGCGGAAAGCCCACTGCGAGCAGCATGCGCGACAGTGCGATCAACGGCAGGCCGACGAGCGCGGTGGGGTCGTCGGAATGGATGGCTTCGAGCAACGCGATGCCGAGTCCTTCGGATTTCGCGCTGCCTGCAACGTCGTACGGCGTTTCGGCCAGCAGATAGGCCTCCAGCGTGGCGTCCGGCAGATCGCGGAATTGTACGCGGGTAATCACGTCGGCGGCTTGCACTGTCCCCGAGCGACTGTCGAACAGACACAATGCACTATGGAATTGCACTTCGCGGCCGCGCATTGCCTGCAGTTGCGCCAGCGCATTGGCGTGGGTGCCCGGTTTACCGATTTGCAGACCGTCATAGGTCGCAACCTGATCGGAGCCGATTACGAGCGCGGCCTCACCGGCGCCGAGTCCACCGGCAACCGCGCGAGCTTTGGCTTGCGCGAGGCGCAGAGCGGTCACTTCGGGCGTCTCGCCGGCGAGCGGCGTCTCGTCGATCGCGGGTACGACGACATCGAACGGCACACGCAGGCGTTCGAGCAGCTCGCGGCGATAAGGCGAACTCGACGCCAGGATCAGGCGTGGCGGGCGATTGAGGGAATCTGGCATGGGCAATCAACGGCTAGAGAGGCGGAACGTACGGGGTCGCGGAAAGCTTGCGCGTGTACGGGCTTAAGTGTTTGACTCGAAAAGACAAAACGGATATGATTTTGGGCTTTTCATCGGTATGCTTGCGCTAGGCGGGCCTCGGTGTGTGTCAGGCGTGCAAGCGGACTTGCAGGCGTGGCGTACAACTCGCGGGTCTTTCAGGTTGTCTCGCAAACCGGTTATACCCCGCGGTTTATACCCCGGCGAAACCCTTGCCGAAGCAGGAGCGCACATGACTCAACATCCTGGCAACCCTGCAGGTCTGTCCGACCCGCATAATCTCGATCTGTTCGAATTTGCGCGGAGTGCGCGTCAGGCCGCGGGTGTCGTGCGCGTCTCGCAACTGCCGCGCATGTTAAACGAAGTCCCGGCAGAAGCGCCAGACCGCGATACCGCGTTCACCTGGCAAGCCGAAGGAACGACGCAGCCGGAATTGCAGGACGACGGCACCGAGGGTCCCCAGCCTTATTTGAGGATGGCGATTCACGGCGCCGCATGGCTCGAATGTCAGCGGTGCATGACACCGTACTTGCAGGCATTCAACGTCGATGCAACTTACCGGATCGTCAACACTGAGGCGGAAGCCGAAGAGTTTCCGCTCGACGAGGATGAAGTCGAAGTGATCGTGGGCTCGAACCATTTCGATCTCATCGACTTGATCGAAGAAGAGTTGCTGCTTTCCTTGCCGCTCGTGCCCAAGCATGAGGTCTGTCCCGAAGTGCACGAGAGTCTCGTCTCTGGTGTGGCCGGTACTGAAGGCGAGGGCGACGAGGGCGCACTGGACGAGGCTGATGAGGGCGGTGAGCCCGAGCGGCCGAATCCGTTTGCGGCGCTCCAGAGTCTCAAGCGCGGTGAGCCGGGCGACAAGAAGCACTGAACAGTTGCATTGGAGCGCGACGCGGGCGCATTGGCCACTCGGCCAGTGGCGGACACCGAGTCGGGCTGTGTTAGAATCCGGAAAATTTTTAGGAGTTAGTCATGGCAGTTCAGCAAAACAAGAAGTCGCCGTCGAAGCGCGGCATGCACCGTTCGCACGATTTTCTGACGGCAGCGCCGCTGGCCGTGGAACCGAGCACGGGCGAAGTGCATCTGCGTCACCACGTTAGCCCGAACGGCTACTATCGTGGCAAGAAAGTTGTCAAGACGAAGAACGATTAATCGTTTCGCCGCCTGTTTCTCTGCGTGTCGCCCCTTGGCGTTTCGCGTGGCGATCGGCTCGCTTGACATTTTCCCGGCTCGGCAAAAAAGCGGCATTCAATTGCCGCTTTTTTGTGTCGATCGCAGCTGGCAATTTAGCGCCTACCGCGGTCCCATGCAGGGCGCCTGAAATTCGTCGCACTCCATGACAGTAAAGCTCACGATAGATTGCATGGGAGGCGACCACGGCCCGTCCGTGACCGTTCCCGCTGCCGTCAACTTCGTTCGTTCGCATCCCGATGCGCAGTTGCTGCTCGTCGGCATTGAAAGTGCGATTCGTGCGCAGCTGAAGAAGTTGAAGGCTCAGGACCTGCCGGCGCTGACCGTCGTACCCGCGTCCGAGATCGTCGCCATGGACGATCCGGTCGAAGTCGCGCTGCGCAAGAAAAAAGATTCCTCCATGCGCGTGGCGCTGAACCGCGTCAAGGAAGGCGAGGCGCAAGCCTGCATTTCCGCCGGCAACACCGGCGCGCTGATGGCGGTCTCGCGCTATGTGCTGAAAACGCTGTCGGGCATCGAACGCCCGGCTATCGCGTCGGCACTGCCCAATCCCAATGGCTACACGATGATGCTCGACCTGGG
This sequence comes from Paraburkholderia sp. RL17-383-BIF-A, assembly GCF_046028015.1. Lineage (NCBI taxonomy): Bacteria > Pseudomonadati > Pseudomonadota > Betaproteobacteria > Burkholderiales > Burkholderiaceae > Paraburkholderia > Paraburkholderia sp. RL17-383-BIF-A. The sequence continues at coordinate 31,855 of NZ_JARESR010000053.1, forward strand.
CGCCAACGTCGACTGTGAACCTCAGCATCTGCTGCAGTTCGCGGAGATGGGGCACGCGCTCGTGTCGGCGCTCGAGGGTAAGGAGCGGCCCACCATCGGTCTGCTCAATATCGGCGAAGAAGTCATCAAGGGCAACGACACCATCAAACGTGCCGGCGAATTGCTGCGCGCGAGTACACTTAACTTTCACGGTAACGTTGAAGGCAACGATATCTTCAAAGGCACGGTCGACGTCATCGTCTGCGACGGTTTTGTCGGCAATGTCGCGCTGAAGACGTCGGAGGGCCTCGCGCAGATGCTGTCCAACATCATCAAGGAAGAGTTTGGCCGTTCGTGGCTGACCAAGGTGATGGCGGTGCTCGCATTGCCGGTATTGATGCGGTTCAAGAAACGCGTCGATCATCGGCAATACAATGGTGCCGCGTTGCTCGGCCTGCGCGGGCTGGTGATCAAAAGCCACGGTTCGGCGGATGCCTACGGGTTTGAGTGGGCTATCAAACGCGGGTATGATGCCGTCAAAAACGGCGTGCTGGAGCGCCTCGCGCGAGCGATGGAAGAGAACGCGGGTTCTCTTGAACAGGCGGCGCGCGACGCGAGCGGTGCGGGCCACGCAAGCCCGATCGCAGGCCAGCCAGCCGAGCCCTACGCTGCGCAATCCTCGAAGGCATAATGGCTCAATCGACAATTTATTCCCGCGTGCTGGGCACCGGCAGCTACCTGCCGCCCAACCGCGTCACCAATCAGGATCTGGCCGAACGTCTCGCCAAGCAGGGCGTCGAGACGAGCGACGAGTGGATCGTCGCCCGCACGGGCATCCATGCTCGCCACTTCGCGGAACCTGATGTCACGACCAGCGATCTGGCGTTCATCGCTTCGCAACGTGCGATCGAAGCGGCAGATATCGACCCGCAGTCCATCGATCTGATCATTGTCGCCACGTCCACTCCGGACTTCGTGTTTCCGAGCACGGCGTGCCTGTTGCAGAGCAAGCTCGGCATCAAGAACCACGGCGCGGCCTTCGACGTGCAGGCCGTCTGTTCCGGTTTTGCCTATGCGGTGGCGACGGCGGACAGCTTCATTCGCAGCGGTCAGCATCGTACGGCGCTCGTGATCGGCGCGGAAACCTTCTCACGCATTCTCGACTTCAAAGACCGCACCACCTGCGTGCTGTTCGGCGACGGCGCGGGCGCGGTGATCCTGCAGGCATCCGAAGAACCGGGCGTGCTCGCTAGCGCGCTCCACGCGGACGGCAGCCATTCGAACATTCTCTGCACGCCGGGCAACGTGAACGGCGGTGTGGTAGCCGGCAGCGCGTTTCTGCATATGGACGGACAGGCCGTGTTCAAGCTTGCCGTCAATGTGCTCGAAAAGGTCGCGGTCGAAGCGCTCGAGAAAGCCAATCTGTCGGCTGAGCAGGTCGACTGGCTGATTCCGCATCAGGCGAATATCCGCATCATGCAAAGCACCTGCCGCAAGCTCGGCTTGCCGCAGGAACGCATGGTCGTCACGGTGGGCGAGCACGGCAATACGTCGGCTGCGTCCATTCCGCTCGCATTCGACGTCGCCGTGCGCGACGGCCGCATCAAACGCGGCCAGAACGTGCTGATCGAAGGCGTCGGCGGCGGCTTCACGTGGGGCGCTTCGGTTATCCGCTACTGATAGCGGCGACGCTATGGCGAGCGCGCTTCACGGCGCTCGGCTACGCTTGAGCGCGCTCGCCGTCAACCGGGCGCGCCACCCACATCTGACAACATCGATTTTGGGGACGATATGAAATTTGCGTTCGTTTTTCCTGGGCAAGGATCGCAGTCGGTCGGCATGCTCAACGCGTTCGCCGATCACGCGGTCGTGCGTGAGACGGTTCAGGAAGCCTCCGACGCGCTCAATCAGGACCTCGGCAAGCTGATCGCCGAAGGCCCCGCCGAAGATCTGAACCTCACCACCAACACCCAGCCTGTCATGCTGACCGCCTCCTACGCCATGTATCGCGCGTGGTTGCAGGCTGGCGGCCCGAAGCCGGCGATCGTCGCAGGCCACAGCCTGGGTGAATACACCGCGCTGGTCGCGGCGGGTGCGCTCGCGTTTCGCGATGCCGTGCCGCTCGTGCGTTTTCGCGCGCAAGCCATGCAAACGGCGGTGCCGGTCGGTGAAGGCGGTATGGCCGCGATCCTCGGCCTCGACGACGACACGGTGCGCGCGGTGTGCGCTGAAGCGTCGGTTGCGGGCGTCGTCGAGGCAGTCAATTTCAATGCGCCGGCGCAGGTCGTGATTGCGGGCCACAAGGCCGCGGTCGAAAAGGCCTGCGAAGTCGCGAAGGCTAAGGGCGCCAAGCGCGCGTTGCCGCTGCCGGTCTCGGCGCCGTTTCACTCGTCGCTGCTCAAGCCCGCGTCGGATCAATTGCGCGAGTATCTCGCGAGTGTCGACGTGCAGGTGCCGGCCATTCCGGTCATCAACAACGTGGACGTTGCCGTGGTCAACGAACCGGCCGGGATCAAGGACGCGTTGGTGCGCCAGGCCGCCGGTGCGGTGCGCTGGGTGGAAAGCGTTCAGGCCATGTCCGCTCAGGGCGTCACGCACGTGATCGAATGCGGTCCGGGCAAGGTCCTTGCGGGTTTGACCAAGCGTATCGACGGTAATCTGGTCGGCGCTTCGATCTTCGATCCGGCTTCGCTCGAAGAGACGCTCAAACTCGTGACGGCTGGCTGAGCACTGCGCCGCGCGTGCCTTGCGCTGGCAGCACGCGCTGCGCGAGAGCATCAGATCATCGCATCAAGAATCAATCAGCCCTCCGAAGGGCATCCGGACTGACAGATGGAAAAGACTCTCGACAAGCAGATCGCAATCGTGACCGGCGCTTCGCGCGGTATTGGCCGGGCGATCGCCATGGAACTGGCGCGCCAGGGCGCGACGGTAATCGGCACGGCGACCAGCGAAAGCGGCGCAGCCGCAATCAGCGAAGCGTTTAACGCCGCCGGCGTGAACGGCCGAGGCGCGGTGCTCAACGTGAACGACGCGGCCGCGGCGGAAGCGTTGATCGACGGCACGGTGAAGGAATTCGGCGCGCTGCACGTACTGGTGAATAACGCCGGCATCACGCAGGACCAACTCGCCATGCGCATGAAGGACGACGATTGGGACGCGGTGATCGACACCAACCTCAAGTCGGTGTTCCGGCTGTCGCGCGCGGTGCTGCGTCCCATGATGAAGGCGAAGGGCGGCCGCATCATCAACATCACGTCGGTGGTCGGCTCGGCCGGCAACCCGGGGCAAGTCAACTACGCCGCCGCGAAAGCGGGCGTGGCGGGCATGACGCGCGCGCTCGCACGCGAGATCGGCAGCCGCGGCATCACGGTGAATTGTGTCGCGCCGGGCTTTATCGATACCGACATGACCAAGACGTTGCCGGAAGAGCAGCAAACGGCGCTGAAGACGCAGATTCCGCTCGGCCGTCTCGGCAGCCCGGAAGATATTGCGCACGCCGTGGCGTTTCTGGCGTCGCCACACGCGGGCTATATCACCGGCACGACATTGCATGTAAACGGTGGGATGTACATGTCGTAACCAAATTCGGTTACTATCCGCGCCTTGATGCGTTTGTAAATGCGTAAGGCGCATGCCTTGACAGCCACCCGATGCGCCGCTTTTTTGCCGGGTCAAACCTGATAAAATGCGCGCACCTGTATTTTTGAACTTCTTTTCCCTTGGAGGGGTAATGGACAATATCGAACAGCGCGTCAAGAAGATCGTCGCAGAACAACTGGGCGTTGCAGAAGCTGAGATCAAGAACGAAGCTTCGTTCGTGAACGACCTCGGCGCCGACTCGCTCGACACCGTTGAACTCGTGATGGCCCTCGAAGACGAGTTCGGCATGGAAATTCCGGATGAAGAAGCCGAGAAGATCACCACCGTTCAGCAAGCGATCGACTACGCTCGCGCGAACGTCAAGGCCTAAGGTCATTCGCGCCCGCGTTTCTGCGTTGGCGGCGTATGACGCCCTGCCGTGTCGGTTGCCGACGCCAGCAGGGTTGGCGCTTTTTGCCACGCGTTTTGCCAAGCAGGAGCGAGCGATGTTGACTGCGCAATTTTTCGCGCGATTGCCGAGTTAAACAGCCACAGGGCATACAGGGCAAGTTCCTGTGGCCGCTGTGGCTTTTGCTTTTGTCATCTATGAAAAAGGGGTTACCGTGAGCCGCCGTCGTGTTGTTGTTACAGGCCTGGGGCTGATTTCGCCTGTTGGCAATAATGTTGCCGACGGCTGGGCCAATCTGGTCGCCGGCAAGTCGGGTATTGCCAATATCACGAAGTTCGATGCGTCGAACTTTTCGACTCGTTTTGCCGGCGAGGTGAAGGGCTTCAATATCGAGGACTACATCCCCGGTAAGGAAGCGCGCCACATGGATACGTTTATCCATTACGGCGTGGCTGCAGGCATCCAGGCGATGCAGGACAGCGGCCTCGAAGTCACCGACGAGAATTCGGAGCGTATCGGTGTAGTGGTCGGTTCGGGCATCGGCGGCTTGCCGATGATCGAAGTGACGCAAACCGAACTGCTCAATCGCGGCCCACGCCGTATTTCGCCGTTCTTCGTGCCGGCGTCGATCATCAACATGATCTCCGGCCACCTGTCGATCAAATTCGGCATCAAGGGACCGAATCTGGCTATCGTCACGGCCTGTACCACGGGCCTGCATTGTATCGGCGAGGCTTCGCGCCTGATCGAATACGGTGACGCCGACGTGATGATCGCCGGCGGCGCGGAATCGACTGTGTCGCCGCTCGGTGTCGGCGGCTTTGCGGCGGCGCGTGCGCTGTCGCAGCGCAATGACGATCCGGCAACGGCGAGCCGTCCGTGGGACAAGGACCGTGACGGATTTGTGCTGGGCGAGGGTGCCGGCGTCATGGTGCTCGAAGAGTACGAGCACGCGAAGGCACGCGGCGCGAAGATTTACGCCGAAGTCAGCGGCTATGGGATGAGCGGCGACGCTTATCACATGACCGCGCCGCTGGAAGACGGCGACGGCGCTCGCCGCTGCATGCTGGCCGCGATGAAGAACGCGGGTGTCAATGCCGACCAGGTGAATTACCTGAACGCGCACGGCACGTCCACTCCGCTCGGTGATCTGGCCGAAACCACCGGCATCAAGCGCGCTTTCGGCGATCACGCCAAAGACATGGTCGTGAATTCGACCAAGTCGATGACGGGGCACCTGCTGGGTGGCGCCGGCGGTCTGGAGTCGGTGTTCACCGTGCTGGCCGTGCATCATCAGGTGTCGCCGCCGACCATCAACATCTTCAACCAGGATCCGGCCTGCGATCTGGACTACTGCGCTAATACCGCGCGGGAAATGAAGATCGACGTCGCGCTGAAGAACTCGTTCGGGTTCGGCGGCACGAACGGCACGCTGGTCTTCAAGCGCGCCTGATCGCCTGATAGTTGGTGACGCGCCAGTCGACGGCGCCGGTTGT
>NZ_JARESR010000054.1:0-32962 GCF_046028015.1 Paraburkholderia sp. RL17-383-BIF-A
TTTCATCGAGGAAACCGGCGCCGCGCAGTATTACCGCGACGCGCGCATTCTGCCGATCTACGAGGGTACGACCGCGATCCAGGCGAACGATCTGATCGGCCGCAAGACCGTGCGCGATGGCGGCAAGGTGGCGAAGTCGCTGCTCGCCGGCGTGGCTGAAACAATTGAGGCGCTTGGTACACAGCAGGGTCCGGCGTTCGAATCGATGAAGAAGTATCTTGCGCAGGGGCATCGCTCGTTGAGCGTGGTGGTGGATTTTGTTGTCACCAATACGAAGAGCGATCCGAACGCAGTGTTCGCGGGCAGCGTGCCGTATCTGAAGCTCGCGGGCATCGTGCTCGGCGGCTGGCAGATGGCGCGTGCGTTGCTCGTGGCAGCCGGAAAGCGTGACGCAGATCTTTCGTTTTACGGTGCGAAGATCGCGACCGCGCAGTTCTATGCTGAGCATGTGCTGACGCTCGCATCGGCGCTTGAAGCGTCGATTGTCAGCGCGAAGGGTGGCGAGAGTGTGCTGGCGCTGTCGGAAGATCAGTTCTGACACTGCTTCTGCTTCTAAACCTCGCTTGAAAAAACAAACGGCGCCTCGAAAGGCGCCGTTTGTTTTCGTCGCGCTGGTTTGTGAGTTACACACCAGCTCAACCGCTCGCGAAGCGTCGTTAAACCTCAGGCATAAGCCGGGCGATGCGCGCCGCCAATCTCGCCGAGATAGCGATGCACCGACAGGTCGTCTGCCTTGATGGCCGGTTGCTTGCCCGACATCACGTCGGCGAGCAGTTGGCCTGAGCCGCACGACATCGTCCAGCCCAGCGTGCCGTGGCCCGTGTTCAGGAACAGATTCGCCACCGGCGTGCGGCCGACGATCGGCGTGCCGTCCGGCGTCATCGGGCGCAGACCGGTCCAGAAGGTAGCTTTCGACGTATCGCCGCCGCCCGGGAACAGGTCGTTCACGCACAGTTCCAGCGTTTCGCGACGCGCCTGGCGCAGCGATTTATCGAAGCCGACGATCTCGGCCATGCCGCCGACGCGAATCCGGTCGTCGAAACGCGTGATCGCAATCTTGTAGGTTTCGTCGAGCACGGTCGACACGGGTGCCGACGCTTCATTGACGATCGGCGCGGTAATCGAATACCCCTTGAGCGGATAGACCGGGATCTTGACGAGACCCGACAGGAACTGGGTCGAATACGAACCCAGTGCGACGACGAACGAATCGGCACGCACGAGTTCTTCGCCGCACTTCACGCCGGCGATGCGGTCGCCGGCCATGGCGAGCGCGTCGATCGGCGTGTTGTAGCGGAATTTGACGCCCAGTTGCTCGGCCAGCGCGGCGAGGCGCGTGGTGAACATCTGGCAGTCGCCGGTTTCATCGCCCGGCAGGCGCAGACCGCCGGTCAGCTTGTGGGACACCGCGGCGAGCGCCGGTTCCGCTTGCGCGAGTTCAGCCGGCGAGAGCAGTTCATACGGCACGTTAGCTTCCCGCAGTACGGCGATGTCTTTCGCGGCGCCGTCGAACTGCTGCTGCGTGCGGAACACCTGCAGCGTGCCGCCGGTGCGGCCTTCGTACTGGATGCCGGTTTCGGCGCGCAGCGCTTGCAGGCAATCGCGGCTGTATTCGGCGAGGCGGACCATGCGGCCCTTGTTCACCGCATAGCGCGACGACGTGCAGTTTTGCAGCATCTGCCACATCCATTGCAACTGGAATTGCGTGCCGTCGAGGCGGATCGCGAGCGGCGCGTGTTTCTGGAACATCCATTTGACGGCCTTCAGCGGCACGCCCGGCGCGGCCCAAGGCGACGCGTAGCCCGGCGAGATCTGACCGGCATTGGCGAAACTGGTTTCGAGCGCCGGGCCGGCCTCGCGATCGATAACGGTCACTTCATGACCGGCGCGCGCCAGGTAATACGCACTCGTCACCCCGACGACGCCACTGCCCAAAACGACGACTCGCATAGATGCTCCAGGATATTCAGATGAGGTCTGAGGGCGGTGCGCTCGTCGAGTCGTTGGAATTCGTTCGATTAACGAGGTGTAACGCGGATCGCCCAGTGTTAACCGCTATACTATTAACAGTCAGGCAGGTTTTGTTATTGTATTTTCAAGATTTTCAGCAAAAACACCATGCGTACACAGCGCCAACCGGTCCGGGCTCTCGACAAACTCGATCACAAGATCCTGCGGCTCTTGCAGCAGGACGGCCGCATGGCCATGAAAGACCTGGCTGAGCAGGTTGGGTTGTCGGTGACGCCGTGCATCGAGCGCGTCAAGCGGATGGAGCGCGACGGCGTGATAACCGGCTACCACGCGCGCGTGAACCCGGCGGAGTTGGGCGCGGCGCTGCTGGTGTTCGTCGAGATCACGCTGGATCACAAGAGCGGCAACATGTTCGACCAGTTCCGCCGTGAGGTGCAGAAGATTCCCGAAGTGCTGGAGTGCCACCTCGTGTCGGGCGACTTCGACTATCTGATCAAGGCGCGCATCGGCGAAATGGCCGATTACCGGAAGCTGCTCGGCGACATCCTGCTGCAACTGCCCGGCGCGGTGCAGTCGAAAAGCTACGTGGTGATGGAGGAGATCAAGGAAACGCTGACGATCGCAGTCGGGGATTAGACAGCACGGCAAGCGCAAGACGAAGCTCGACAAACGGCGTAAACACTGTATATTTGTACAGTATTTACGCCTTTTGTGCTTTTGCGTTTTCCAGCCGTGACCGACTCCGACTCCGAACCCGTCAACGAATTTCCGATCGCCCCGCCCGCGCCTCGCAAGGGCCGCGGCGCGGTGACGAACCTGCAAGGCCGCTACGAAGTCGACCAGCGCGAAGCAGTGGACGACGGCTGGCTGCCAGCGGCGGAAGGCGATGACGAGCCGAAAGTCTTGCGCACGCAAGTCTTCGAAGAGCGGGCCAAGACCATTCTTACGCGCAATGCGTCGCCGGACATTCCGTTCGGCGTGTCGCTGAACCCGTATCGGGGCTGTGAGCACGGCTGTATTTATTGCTTTGCGCGGCCCACGCACAGCTATTTGGGACTGTCTCCCGGGCTCGACTTCGAAAGCCGGATCTACGCCAAGGTCAACGCACCGGAGTTGCTCGAGCGGGAGTTGTCGAAGAAGTCCTATGTGCCGGAACCGATTGCGCTGGGCGTCAATACGGACGCCTGGCAACCCGCCGAACGTGATTTGCGGCTCACGCGCCGTGTGATCGAAGTGCTCAGCGAGCGGCATCATCCGTTCGCGGCGATCACCAAGTCGTCGCTGATCGAACGCGATCTCGATCTGCTGGCGCCTATGGCGGCGCGCGGGCAATTCATGGCGGCCATCACCATCACCACGCTCGACGCCGAGATCGCTCGCACGCTCGAACCGCGAGCGGCCACGCCGTCACGGCGGCTGCGCACCATTCGCACGCTGAGTGAGGCGGGCATTCCGGTCGGCGTCAGCATCGCACCGGTGATTCCGTTCGTCACCGAACCGGATATGGAGCGTGTGCTGGAGGCCTGTGCGGAGGCCGGCGCAAGCAACGCGAGCTACATCGTGCTGCGTCTGCCGTGGGAAGTCGCGCCGCTATTCAAGGACTGGCTCGCGGCGCATTTTCCCGATCGCGCCGAGCGGGTCATGGGCCGCGTGCGGGACATGCGGGGTGGGAAAGACTACGACTCGTGCTTCTCCACGCGAATGAAGGGAGAAGGCTTGTGGGCGGACCTGCTCAAGCAGCGATTCCAGAAAGCGGTTCGCCGCCTCGGCTTGAACCAGCGTGATCGCGGCATTCTGGATATGTCGCACTTTCGCCGGGCGGAAGCGCCGCGTGCCCATGAATCGGCGCGCGACGATCCTCAACTGGATCTTTTTTAACGCTGCGTGAGACGGATCACTGCGAGAGTGCTTTGGCCGCCTGCACCTGACCTTCAAAGTAGGTCTGGAACGAGATGGCGAGCCCCGTCATCAGCAGGAAGGCGCCGATCAACAGTGAAAAAATGACGACGAAGATGACTGTCCAGCCAGAGCGGCTCTTGCGTTGGGTCTGGGCGTTGAATTGCGCGTCCCACTTTTCGTCCGGACGCAGCCCGTAGACGATCGCAGCGAGAAACGCGGCGAGCAGCGAAACCGCACCAGGAAACGCCAACACCCAGCCGAGCATGGAAGCCCGTTCGCTGGCCACCACCAGCATGGCGCCTGGAATGCCGATCAGCGTACCGATCACGTGCGCCCAGCCGTAGATGTCGCGCGTGCCATACAGATAGAAGCGATGAGCGCCGAGGCAACCGAAGAAGAACGCCAGTGCGGCGGTAATTGTCTTGGATCTGAAACGCGGGGAAGTCGAGGCAAGGGTGGACATGTAGGCGAGGTCAGGGTGACAGGCGGTCGAAAGGAGCGGCGCGCGGCTCGCGCGGACCGACGCGCATTCTACGCCCGCCGCACGGCGCCGGTCACGTGGCAGGCGGCGCGGCGGTTTTGCGATAAATGCCGGAGTTAGTAGGGTTGCATCCGCGGGGCGGCTAGCTGGTTCGGAAGAACGGCGGCGCTTCGGGCGCGCTGCGGTTGAATGTCGCTGACGGCTCTCTACGGCGCGGAGTAAGTGACGCGGTAAACCGCTCCGGCGTAGTCGTCGCTGATCAGGAGTGAACCGTCGGGTAGGGGCAACACGTCGGCGGGACGGCCCCATACGGCCTCGCCGGGTTGCAGCCAGCCTTCCGCAAAGACTTCCTGGCGGGCGTTGCCGCCATCCGGGTCCGTGACGACATGCACGACGCGATAGCCAACCTTCTTGCTGCGATTCCACGAGCCGTGCTCGGCGACGAAAATCGTATTCCGGTAAGCGGGCGGAAACATCGAGCCGCTGTAAAAGCGCATGCCGAGCGCGGCGACGTGCGCACCGAGTTTGACCGCCGGCGGCGTGAACCCGCTGCACGGATGGTCCTTGCCGAACTCGGGATCGGGCGTGTTGCCGCCGTGGCAGTAGGGAAAACCGAAATCCATCCCGGCGCGCGGCGCGCGGTTGAGCTTGTCGTCCGGGACGTCGTCGCCCAGCAGGTCGCGGCCGTTGTCGGTGAACCACAGTTCATGCGTCACCGGATGCCACGCGAAACCGACCGAATTGCGGATGCCGCGTGCCACGACTTCATAGTGGCTGCCGTCCGGGTTCATGCGGCCGATCAGGCCGAAACGGTCGCGGTCTTTCAGGCAGACGTTGCAGGGCGCGCCTTGCGGCACATATAGCTTGCCGTCCGGGCCGAAAGCGATGAATTTCCAGCCATGGTGCGTCTCCGTGGGCAGGGTGTCGATCACGACGGCAGGCTTGGGGGGATCGTTCAGGTGCGTGTCGATCGCATCGAAGCGAACAATTTTCGATACCGCCGAAACATAGAGCGCGCCATCGCGCCATGCCACGCCCGCCGGCGTTTCCAGCCCGGAAGCAATCACGTGGCGGGCTGTCACCTGCCCATTTTGCAATTCGAGCGCGTAGACGTGGCCGTCCAGACTGCCTATATAAAGAATGCCCTTCGGCGAGAGCGCCATGGCTCGCGCGCTCGGCACGGCGTCCGACAAGACTTCGATGCGAAAGCCCGGCGGTAGTTTGATCCGCTCCACCGGCAGTGCGGCGAGCGCCGGCAGGGCAGTCGCGGCGAGCAAGACGGCCGCGCCCGTGTTCAGGGTCCTGCTTCGCAGAATGCGCGCCGAGCCGGCAAGTCGCGCAACGGTGCCAGGAAAATCGCGCAAAAACACAATGGGTGGCAGGAGTTTCAAGGGCGCTCCGTCAGGTAATTCGGGCGTTTCGGCGTGGTGCGAGGTCCCCGCCTGTCAGGCCGGCACAAGCCCGTTGCTCAGTTTATCCCGGTAAGTGTTTGTTATGGCGTCGGTTTCCCGCTATAATCGCGTGTTTCAGTCGTTCCGAACCCCGGTTTTCAAGGATTCTAGTATGGTCATCATCCGCTTGGCTCGTGGCGGCTCCAAGAAGCGCCCGTTCTACAACATCGTCGCAACCGATTCGCGTAACCGTCGTGACGGCCGCTTCATCGAGCGCGTTGGCTTCTACAACCCGGTCGCTACGAAGGGTGAGTCGCTGCGTATCGCTCAAGACCGCCTGACGTACTGGCAAGGCGTTGGCGCACAACTGTCGCCGACCGTCGAGCGTCTCGTGAAGGAAGCTGCAAAGGCGCAGCCGGCTGCTTAATGGTAGCTAGCCTGCGTATCGTCGTCGGTTCGTCCGGCGGCTCTCGCGGTTTGCGTGAGCGGCCCAATGAGCAGTCCGATGCGCGAGTTGTTTTGCTGAAGCAGGCGTCGAAGCTGGCAGTGAGGTTCTCTTATGTCTGAGCGTGATTCCGGCAGTTCAGGTAGCGCCAAGGCAGTAGCCCCGCGCGCGAAGACGTCTGATCAGGCGCCGTTCGGTGCATTCGTCCGTAAGCCGGTCGAAAAAGCCGAGGGCAAGGCGAAAGCCAATGTTGCAAACGCCGGTTCTGGTGCAGCAGAAATGCGCATGGAAACGGTGGAAAGCTGGCCGGCCGATGCGGTCGAGGTCGGTGCAATCGTCGACGCTTACGGCCTCAAAGGCTGGGTCAAGGTAGCCGCGCATGCGAATGCCGGACATGGCGGCGACGCTTTGCTGAGCGCGAGGCGCTGGTGGCTGCTCAAAGGCCAGGAGCGCAAATCGGCGCCGTCGTTGCAAGCGAAAACGCATAGCGACAGTGTGGTGGCCCATCTGGGCGGCGTCACTGATCGCGACGTGGCGCTGGCACTGCGCGGCTCCCGCGTCTATATCAGCCGCAGCGAGTTTCCGGCTCTCGAAGTCGACGAATTCTACTGGGTCGACCTGCTCGGCCTGGATGTGGTGAACGTTGCCGGGGTCAATCTCGGCAAGGTTGCAGACATGATCGACAACGGTGCGCACTCGGTGATGCGTATCGAATACCCGGCTACCGACAAAAGCGGCAAGCCGGTCACCGGCGAGCGATTGATCCCGTTCGTCGGCGTCTTTGTCAAAACGGTGGACCAGGCGGCGAAGCAGATCACTGTCGACTGGGAAGCCGATTATTAAATCATTCGCTGAACGGAGAGAGCGATGCAGTTCGATGTCGTCACGCTCTTTCCTGACATGTTTCGTGCGCTGACCGACTGGGGTATCACCAGTCGCGCGGCGAAACAGGAGCGCTACGGTTTGCGTACGTGGAATCCACGCGATTTCACGACCGACAACTACCGCACAATCGACGATCGCCCGTACGGCGGCGGACCCGGCATGGTCATGCTGGCCAAGCCGCTGGAAGACGCGATCGGCGCGGCGAAAGCGGCGCAGGCGGAGCAGGGTATCGGCGCGTCGCGCGTCGTGATGATGTCGCCGCAAGGCGCCACGCTGAATCACGACCGTGTCATGCAGTTCGCGGCCGAACCCGGCTTGATCCTGTTGTGCGGGCGCTATGAAGCGATCGACCAGCGTTTGCTCGACCGTGTCGTCGACGAAGAAGTCAGCCTTGGCGACTTCGTGCTGTCTGGCGGAGAATTGCCGGCCATGGCGTTGATGGATGCCGTGGTGCGTCAGTTGCCCGGCGTGCTCAACGACTCGCAGTCTGCGGTGCAGGATAGTTTTGTCGACGTGCTGCTGGACTGCCCGCATTACACGCGCCCTGAGGAATACGACGGCGTGCGTGTGCCCGATGTGCTGCTCGGCGGCCATCATGCGGAGATCGGAGCATGGCGTCGGCGTGAAGCCTTGCGCAACACGTTGAACAAACGGCCGGATCTGATCGTGAAGGCCAGAAAGAACAAGATGTTGAGCCGTGCCGATGAGGCATGGCTTGCGAGTCTCGCGAAGGAAGAGTCGAAGGCGTAAAGCCTTGGGTCTTTCAAGCGGACACCAGGCGGCGCCGCGCATGCGTGCACGGCGCCTGATGTGAACCCATCCTCTATCGGGGCCGTAGCCGAGCGCAATAAGGAAACTTAGTGCAAGGCAGGTACGAACGCCGACAAGATGGACTTAGGAGTCAGTGATGAATCTGATTGCAAAACTCGAGCAGGAAGAAATCGCGCGCGCCCTCGGCGAGAAGACCATCCCCGAATTCGCTCCCGGCGATACGGTGATCGTCAGCGTGAACGTGGTTGAAGGTACGCGTAAGCGTGTTCAGGCTTACGAAGGCGTCGTGATCGCCAAGCGTAACCGTGGTCTGAATTCGTCGTTCATCGTCCGCAAGATTTCGTCGGGCGAAGGCGTCGAGCGTACGTTCCAGACGTACTCGCCGCTGCTGGCAAGCATCGTCGTCAAGCGTCGTGGTGACGTGCGCCGTGCGAAGCTGTACTACCTGCGCGACCGTTCGGGCAAGTCGGCCCGGATCAAGGAAAAGCTGGTCTCGAAAGACCGCGCTGCTTCCCAAGCGTAAATGCTGTAAGAAAAAGCACCCCTCGCGGGTGCTTTTTTGTTTGCCAGGTCAAAATAGCGGCATGTCCCCTATCCGCCTATTTCGAGAGACCCGTTGATCCGCCCCGTCTTTGAGCCTGAAACTCTGCCTGTCGAAGCGACGGGCGCCGATCTGCCGCCGGTGGCCGGCGACCGTCTCACGCCTGACGGCCTGCGCGCACGCTTCGAGCAGCGCCTTGCCTGGACTCCCGAACCTATCGTCGAAGCGCCGTGGCGCGATACGCATGCCGATCCGCGAGTTGCCGCGGTGCTGGTGCCGCTGGTGGTGCGCGAGCGCGGCCTGACCGTGCTGCTGACCCAGCGCGCCGACCATCTGAACGATCATGCGGGGCAGGTGAGCTTTCCCGGTGGCCGTCACGAACCCTTCGATGCGGACGCCACCGCCACCGCGCTGCGTGAAGCACAGGAAGAGGTGGGTCTTGCGCCCTCGCGTGTGGAGATTCTCGGCGCCTTGCCGGACTACCTGACGGGCACTGGTTTTCGCGTGACGCCGGTAATCGGCCTCGTGCATCCGCCGTTCACAGTGAAAGCGGACGCGCTCGAAGTGGCCGAAGTCTTCGAAGTGCCACTCGCCTTTCTCATGAACCCCGCCCATCACGAAGAGCGCGTGTTTCGCTACGAGGGCGGTGAGCGGCGCTTCTTCGCCATGCCGTATCCGCGTGCCGCGTCGGCCGAAGCGCAGGCTGCGGAGAGCGGAAGCGAGCTCGGTGGTCACTACTTCATCTGGGGCGCAACGGCGGCGATGCTGCGCAACTTCTATCGCTTCCTCGCGGCGTAAACCGCACGGGACTGTGCAGTTGTTGGGTGTTTGTCAACGACTGCGCTCAGTCGCATCCGACCCTGTGCTATCGTTATAAAACAATCGTAAAACTCGAAAAGCACGGCGCATCGCATGACTTTTTTCTCTGTATTGCTGGCTCTGATCATTGAACAGGTGCGTGCGCTTTCACCGAACAATCCGGTGTCCGCGTTGCTTCAATACCATGCGGAATCGGCGGCGCACGGATTCGATGCCGGCAAGCCGAAGCATGGCTTGCTCGCCTGGCTCGTGGTGGTGGTGCCCTGGACGTTGGCCGTGGCGCTCGTCTACTACGTGCTGTATCACATCCATTTCGCACTGGCGTTCCTGTGGAACGTCGCGGTGCTGTATTTCACGCTCGGCTTTCGCCAGTTCAGCCATTACTTCACGGACATCCACCTCGCGTTGAATAACGACGACGTGCCGCACGCGCGTGAAATCCTGAACGAATGGACCGGGCTCGATACCGTCGATATGCCCGTCAGCGAAATCGTGCGTCATACGCTGATTCATGCGGTGGTCGCTTCGCATCGGCATGTGTTCGGCGTGTTCTTCTGGTTTCTGATTCCGGTCGGTCCGGCGGGCGCGGTGCTATATCGGATTGCCGAGTATCTGGCGCGCACGTGGGCACGTCCGGTCGACGATCGCACGGTTGCGTTTTCGAGCTTCGCACAGCGCGCCTTCTTCGTGATCGACTGGGTGCCGGCGCGGCTGACGTCGCTCGGCTTTGCGATTGTCGGCAATTTCGAAGACGCGATTTATGCATGGCGCAATCATGCGCGCCAGTGGCCGGATGCGAACGACGGCGTGTTGCTGGCCGCGGGCAGCGGTGCATTGGGCGCACGTTTGAGCGGGCCGCTTGCCGAGCCGTCGAGTCTCGACGCATTAGCCACCGGCGACGGCGGCCCGATGCAGGTCGGCGACGACTGCACGCCGCGCACGCTGCAATCGGCTGTGGGGTTGGTGTGGCGCGCGGTGGTGCTGTGGATGATTCTGCTGTTGATGCTGACGATTGCAGTGTGGCTGGCTTAAAGTCGCTTAGCTGATCTTGATTGGCATAAAAAAACCGGACAACGTCCGGTTTTTTTATGCCTGCAACTCATCCTGAAATAAGCGCCCTGAAATAAGCTGACACCGATCTCGTGCGGAATCACCCATCCCGCGGATCGCGCGCCGTCCCGCACTGCCAGCACACCGTAAACTGTGCCTCAAGCGTCTCACCACAGTGCCGACACCACCAGCCGGGCGTCCCCGCCGCCGGCCCGTGCGAGGCTGCATCGATCAACCTTCGCGCCATCGCCTCATCACGTTCATCGACGAGCCAAAGCTCCGGCGAGCACTGATCCGCCGGAATATCGCCGAGCGCGCCGTTCAGATAACGGTTGTGTAACTCGCAAGCAATGCCCGCGGTGGCCAGCACATTGACCCAGTGCTGCCCGATGATCAGATTCGGCGCGCGCATCAGTTTCATGTCAGCGCACGATCTGGCTGGCTTCGTGCACGAGTTGCGCATACAGCGCATGCCGTTCGGGGCGAATGCGGCCGTCCGCGACCGCTTCGAGGATCGCGCAACCGGGCTCATGCAAGTGATGGCAGTTGTAGAAGCGGCAGTTCGGCAGTAACGGCCTGAACTCGGGAAACGCGCGCTCGAGCCGGCCCTCGGTCAGATGATGCAGGCCGAACTCCTGGAAGCCCGGTGAGTCGATCAACGAACCGCCTATGCCGTCCGCACTGTCCGGCAGCGGATAGAGACGCGTGAAAGTCGTCGTATGGCGCCCGCTATTGAGCGCCGTAGAAATTTCGCGCGTGGCGACTTCGGCATCGGGAATCAGCAGATTGACGAGTGTGGATTTGCCCATGCCCGACTGGCCGAGCAGCAGCGTCGAATGACCATGCAGATGTTCGATCAACGCGGCACGTGCGGCCTCGGGCTGAGTCTTGATCGACACCTCCACGACCGTATAACCCAGCGCGCGATACGGCTCGAGCCGTTTGCGCGCGCCTTCGAGCGCCGCGGTCACGTCGGTCTTGTTCAGTACGATCAACGGCTTCAGCTCGTTCGCCTCGGCCGCGACGAGCGCGCGCCCGAGCAGGTCTTCGCTGAAGTGCGGTTCAGTGGCGAGCACGATCAGCAACTGGTCGAGGTTGGCCGCGAACAGCTTCGACTTGTACTGATCCGACCGGTACAGCAGATTGCGCCGTTCGCCGATCTCGACGATCACGCCTTGATCCGCCGAAGCCAGTTCGTAAATCACGTGATCGCCGACCGCCACCTCGCTGCGCTTGCCGCGCGGGAAGCATTGAAGCATGGCGCCGCCGTCGTCCGGTGCGACGAGATAGTGGCGGCCATGCGCGGCCACCACGAGGCCGCCTACACGCGCGCTGGACGGCGCGCGCGGCGCTTTCGGGGAGCGGCCGCTCATGCGTGCCGCAGCAGGCGGTCGATCCGCTGCGACGCCGGCGGATGCGAGTAGTAGAACGCGGTGTAGAGCGGATCGGGCGTCAGGGTCGACGCATTGTCCTCGTACAGCTTGACGAGCGCATTGACGAGATCTTGCGCGTCGGTCTGCGTCGCGGCGAACGCGTCGGCTTCGAACTCATGCTTGCGCGAGCTGAGGCTGCCGAGCGGCGTGACGAAGAACAGGAACACCGGCAGCGCGAGGAAGAACAACACCAGCGCGAGGCCGCTATTGCCGCCGACCAGCGACGGCCGCACGCCCAGCCCTTCATAGAACCAGACGCACTGCATGAGCCAGCCGAGCAGGGCGAGCATGACGAGACTGATCGCGAAGGTAACGAGCATGCGCTTGATCACATGACGGCGTTTGAAGTGGCCGAGTTCATGCGCGAGCACGGCTTCGATCTCGCTGCCCGACAGGCGCGCGAGCAACGTGTCGAAGAACACGATTCGCTTGGCGGCGCCGAAGCCGGTGAAATAGGCGTTGCCGTGTGCCGAACGGCGGCTGCCATCCATCACGAAAAGACCCTTGGCGGCAAAGCCGCAGCGTTGCATCAGCGCTTCGATGCGGCTTTTCAGCGCTTCGTCCTTGAGCGGCTCGAACTTGTTGAAGAGCGGCGCGATAAACGACGGATACAGCACCAACACGAGCATCTGGAAGGCGACCCACACGACCCATGTCCACAGCCACCAGAGGCTGCCGGCCTGGTTCATCAGCCACAGCACGACGAACAGTAACGGCAGGCCGAACGCGGCGCCGAGCAACACGCCCTTCATGCGGTCGACGAAGAAAATGCCGCGGCTCATGCGGTTGAAGCCGAAGCGCTGTTCCACCACGAACTGCCGGTAGTAGTCGAACGGCAGGTCGACCACGCTGGTGATCGCGATCACCGCGGCGACCAGCGCGATTTGCCCGATGTATCCGCGGCCGAGCCAGTCGGAAATGCCCAGATCGAGCGCCTGCAAGCCACCGAGCAGCGTAAGGCCGATCAGCACGGCCGCGCTGACGACGATCTCGATCATGGTCAGACGCGTGCGCTCGACGGTGTAGTCGGCGGCGCGCTGGTGCGCGGTGAGCGCGATGGTGCCGGCGAACTGGCTCGGCACCTGCTCGCGATGTTGGGCCACGAAGCGGATCTGCCGCGACGCGAGCCACAGTTTGGTGCCGACCATCGCCACGACGGCGACGACGAACAGAACGGTGAAGTACAGGGTAGGCATCCGGGGATTCCGTGGTATCTATGCGAGAATTATATGTTTCTTCCTGCCTCGCGGCGGGAAGGTGAGTCCAAACCGGCTCGCACCAGCTTAATCCAATCTCAAACGAACAATCGCCGCGGCAGGCGGGCTTGCTGACAAGCCCTTTGCCCGGCCATCAAGGTTGCCTTCATGACTGACATCCTCGCATCCACCGAACAGCCGCCGCTCGTGCGCAGCGACATGAATCTCGTCTGGCTGGACATGGAAATGACCGGGCTCGAACCCGATTCCGACCGCATCATCGAAATCGCGGTGGTGGTGACGAATTCGACGCTCGACCGCCTCGTCGAAGGTCCGGTTCTGGCGATTCACCAGAGCGACGAGACGCTCGCCAAAATGGATCAGTGGAATCAGAACACCCATGGCCGTTCGGGGCTGATCGACCGGGTGAAGGCGTCTACAGTGAGCGAGGCCGACGCCACCGAACAGATCCGCGATTTCCTGAGCGTCTTCGTGCCGCCCGGCAAATCGCCGATGTGCGGCAACTCGATCTGCCAGGACCGCCGCTTCATGGCGCGCTGGATGCCGGACCTGGAGCGTTTCTTCCATTACCGCAATCTCGACGTCAGCACGTTGAAGGAGTTGTGCCGACGCTGGCAGCCGGCCATCTACAAGGGTTTTCAGAAGCGCGCGATGCACACGGCGCTGGCCGATATCCACGAGTCGATCGACGAACTGAAGTACTACCGCGAGCACTTCCTGATCCCGTCGGCGCCGGACGCCGCCGGCGGCGCGGAATAACGGGGCTGATCTGCTTCGACGCGTAACGCGCCGGTGGCTGCCCGGCGCGGCGCCGCCTTCCGGCTGGGCGCACCTCGCTGGTCGCGGCTGACTGGCGCCTGCCAGTTCCCTGCGCCAGAGCGCGACTCAAAACCGAAGCCCCGGATCGAAGCCAGACGGCCAAATCACAGCGGCCAATCCGCGCCGTGATTCCAAACTATGCAGACTTGGGCGCGCGCTGCGCGTTCTTCGGCCGGAACGCCTTCACCACGTCGGCGTTGGTTTCCACATAAGGCCCGCCGATCAGATCGATACAGTACGGCACCGCGGCGAAAATGCCCGGCACCTTCACTGCGCCGCCCGCTTCGGCGTCGCGCAAACCTTCCAGCGTTTCCTTGATCGACTTCGGCTGCCCCGGCAGATTGATGATCAGCGCTGCGTGCTCCGCCGTTTCGCGGATCACGGCGACCTGGCGCGACAGAATCGCGGTCGGCACGAAATTCAGGCTGATCTGCCGCATCTGCTCGCCGAAACCCGGCATTTCCTTCGTTGCGACCGCAAGCGTCGCCTCGGGCGTCACGTCGCGGCGTGACGGGCCGGTGCCGCCGGTGGTCAGCACCAGATCGCAGCCGACCTCGTCGACCAGTTCGGTCAGCGTGGCGGAAATGGTCGGCGCATCGTCCTGAATCAGACGGGTGACCACTTGCCACGGTGAGGTGAGGGCCGCGCCGAGCCATTCCTGCAAGGCCGGAAGGCCTTTATCCTCGTACACGCCGGTGGAGGCGCGGTCGCTGATCGACACGAGGCCGATCAGGATTTCGTCGGGGTGATTGCGTGCCGGCTTGCCTGCGTGATCATGCGTCGCGGTCGTCATCGTCATCGTCATCGTCGTCCAGGGCGTCGTCGGCGTCGGAATCGGTCTGCGCGGACGGGCCGTCCGCGTTCTTGATCCACTGGAACAGTTCGCGGAAGTAGCGCGGCGGCTTGCTCTGCTGCGCTTCCTTGCGTGCGTTGCGGATCAGCGTGCGCCCCTGCTGCGGGTCGGCGTTCGGGTGCTGGCGGATGAAATCGGTCAGCGCGGCGTCGTCGGCGAGCAGTTTTTCGCGGGTGCGCTCGATCCAGTGGAGTTTGGCCGTTTCCGCCTTGTTGACGCCGTTATAGGTGTCGAGCGCGGTGCGCAGCGCGGCGGTTTCCTCGTCCAGCAGCGAGCGCATCACGCGGCCGACGTACTGCACCTGGCGGCGCTTGCCTTCGTGATCGGTGATGCGGCGCGCTTCGCGCACGGCGTCGTCGAGCTTCTCGGGCATCGGCATGCGTTTGAGCGCGTCTTTGGGCAGCGCGATCAGCGCCGCGCCCAGTTCCTGCAGCTCGTGCATTTCGCGCTTGAGCTGAGACTTGCTGGGACGGTCGTAGCCGTTTTCGTCGACTTCCGGCTCGGCGGATTCGATCGGTTGGATGCGGGTTTTGCGTGTCATACCGATATTGTAGCGTGCCGCGCCCGCTCACCCGCCGTGCTGCCGCGCGCGAGGCGCTGCGAATGCCAGGTACGGCGTCGCGTACCTTGCTATGATCGCGGGATGCATAACCCGACACGGGCGCGCGCACGCGTGAGGCATGTGCGTAACCGGTGCGAACATAGCGAACACACCCAGGGCCG
Source organism: Paraburkholderia sp. RL17-383-BIF-A (assembly GCF_046028015.1). Classification (NCBI taxonomy): domain Bacteria; kingdom Pseudomonadati; phylum Pseudomonadota; class Betaproteobacteria; order Burkholderiales; family Burkholderiaceae; genus Paraburkholderia; species Paraburkholderia sp. RL17-383-BIF-A. Next base: position 15,299 of record NZ_JARESR010000054.1, read on the forward strand.
CTCGGCCCCGAACAGGACGGCAACGACAATGGCAGCAGACATGGACGTCAAGCAGCGCTTTTTTCCGCATACCCAGGATGAGCTGAAGGAAATCGCCTCGGACATCCTTCGTCACGCGAAGTCGCTCGGCGGTACCGACGCGGCGACCGAGATTTCCGAAGGCGACGGCCTGTCCGTCTCCGTGCGGCGCGGCGAAGTCGAGACGATCGAGCACAACCGCGACAAGATGGTCGGCGTGACGGTGTTCATCGGCAACAAGCGCGGTAACGCGAGCACTTCGGACTTTTCGTCGCAGGCTTTGAAGGACACGGTTGCGGCGGCCTACAACATCGCGCGCTTCACGGCCGAAGACGACTGCGCGGGCCTCGCCGAAGCAGAATTGCTGGAAACGGCGCCGCGCGATCTCGATCTCTATCACCCGTGGAATCTGTCCGCGGATGAAGCGGTGGAAATTGCCCGCCGCTCGGAAGACGCCGCGTTCGCCACCGATCCGCAGATCAAGAATTCGGAAGGCGCGAGTGTCTCGGCACAGCACTCGCAGTTCGTGCTGGCCACCTCGCGCGGCTTCCTCGCGGGTTATCCGTACTCGCGCCACTACATCGCGTGCGCGCCGATTGCAGGCAGTGGCCGCAACATGCAGCGCGACGACTGGTACACGTCGACCCGCAGCGCCGAAGAACTGGCCGATCCCGAAGCCGTGGGCCGTTACGCGGCGCAACGCGCGCTCGCGCGCATCGGCGCGCGCGGCCTGGATACGCGCAAGGTGCCGGTGCTGTTCGAAGCGCCGCTCGCCGCGGGCCTGCTCGGCGCGTTCGTGCAAGCCACGAGCGGCGGCGCGCTGTATCGCAAGACCTCGTTCCTCGTCGACAGCCTCGGCAAGCCGGTGTTCGCGCCGCACGTGCAGGTGCTCGAAGACCCACATATCGCGCGTGCCATGGGCAGCGCGCCGTTCGACGAAGAAGGCGTGCGCACCAAAAAGCGGTCGGTGGTGAAAGACGGCGTGGTGGAAGGTTATTTCCTGTCCACGTACTCGGCGCGCAAGCTCGGCATGCAGACCACCGGTAACGCGGGCGGCTCGCACAACCTCTCGCTGCTCAGCTCCAACACGCGCCCCGAGGACGACTTCGAAGAAATGTTGCGCAAGCTCGGCACGGGCCTGCTGCTGACCGAACTGATGGGGCAGGGCGTGAACTACGTGACGGGTGACTACTCGCGCGGCGCGTCGGGCTTCTGGGTCGAGAACGGCAAGATCCAGTGTCCGGTCGAGGAAATCACGGTGGCGAGCACGCTGCAGGAGATGTTCCACCACATCGTCGCGATCGGCGCGGATACGATCACGCGCGGCACCAAGAAAACCGGCTCGGTGCTGATCGAGCGCATGACGATCGCGGGGCAGTGAAGCGATTTTGCCGCGAGCCGGCGGGCCGCCGGTTCGTCGGTCGATGAGAAAACGCCACGCGAGGTCATTGCGTGGCGTTTTTTTTGTATCAGCTCGGCGGCGACTGTCTGCTTCGAGCGGGCACGATTACCCCTGAAGGGGGCCGGTCTCAGACGCCTTTGCGCCGGTACGTCACGAACGCGTAGTCGAAGTCGTTCGGCGCATGCGCGCGGTGTGTTTCGTGCGCGACTTCTTCCCACTCGGTTTCGTCGAGTTCGGGGAAGGTGGCGTCGCCTTCGAAGTCGGCGGAAATCTCGGTGACGATGAGCTTGTCCGCCTGCCGCAACCCTTCCTCATACAACTGCGCGCCGCCGATCAGAAATGCTTCGGGCGCCTGATCCTGAGCGGCGAGCTTGAGCGCCTCTTCGAGCGTCGTGGCCGCGTCGCAACCCTGGAAGCGCCGCGCGGCATCCCGCGTCACGACAATGTTGCGGCGTCCGGGCAAAGGCCGGCCGATCGACTCGTGCGTTTTGCGGCCCATGATGATGGGCGCGCCCATGGTGGTGCGCTTGAAGAACGCGAGGTCTTCGGGAAGTCGCCAGGGCAACTGGTTGTCGCGGCCGATCACGCCGTTATTGGCGCGAGCGACGATCAGGGTGAGCGTCGTCATCGAATGGAAAGGGGAACGTAACCGGACCAATTCTACCTGACGCGCAAGGCCATGCCGCCGAGGCGGGTGGCGAGCCAGCGGCAAAGATTCGCGGGCGTTGCCGGGCCGGTTGCGGTGTGTTCGCTGCACCGCCAGCCCTGTTTGCATCGCTAATTTGTTCGGGCTACTTTCTTTGGTAAGTGCCGACGTTGCCGTGGGCCGCGCGTGCCGCGTCGATAGGGATGGGTAACGGCGAGGGCGGGGCGATCTCGTCCCACAGTGTCACGTTGCTGCAGCCGCCACTGTTGTCGCGCATGAACTGCGGCGTGGCGGCCACCATCACCATGCCGACGGCGCTGCCGCGTGGCCGCGAGAGCATCCGGTCGTCGAGCGAAAAATCGTTCATGGATGCAGCATCGGCCGAAATACTGAGCGAGTTCGCGACCTGACGAAAGGCGGCGGCGGTGCGCGCCCTCGCATCGGAGGAGCCGGCTCGCGTGATCATGGCCTCGGAGGAAGCGGCCGCACCGGCATGGGCGGATTGGGCCGCTTCCGCGTCCTGCGCATGGGCGCCAAACAGGACCGTGGTCAGCGCGATTGAAGCGCCATCGGCCGCGCGGGGTGTAACGGGGGTGAGATCGATGCGGAAAACAAGTCGCATGATGTGTCTCCTTGGTGCACGGCATTTAGCGAAACGTGTGCCATCACTCGCAATCCATTGGTGCATCAGGAGGTGAAGCAAAAGCGCGAAGCAATGTTTGAGAATTTGAACAAAAACGTTTCAGGGCTGAAACGACATGCAGGAAATACCTATAATTTGTTAATTCAGTCGGTATGAAGTACCTTGGCTCTCCGCTTGGGAAAGCGCTTCCACTAATCTTTTATTCGTCGGCTGAATAACCGTTTATTGCCCGTAGAGCCTTGCTGGGTAAGGAGTGCACGATTAAATTCGCATAACTGTTTTCCAAGCGCCGCGCGTATAGTAAGCTCTCAGAAAAGAGCTGCAGATTTAAAAAAGCCCACCAAAGGGCCGTCTCAATCACACACACGCCGCTTTCTTGGGGATCAGCTGTCCGCACGGAATGGAATGCCCGTTCGGTTTTTGCTATTTCGCGAATCCCGAATGAGTCAGCGTGTCTGAATTCGGTTCAGGTGCGTGCGTCATCCTTAACGTTCGTTGACGAGAGGATCTGAATAATGGAACCCGCAACGCGACAACTGATTTACGTTTCGCGCGATCCGAGCGCGGAGCTGAATACTCGGTTTCATCAGCGCGGCTGGCAGGTCGAAGTGGTGGGGTCGGCGCGCGACGTGCGCCGGGCGGTTCGCGCCGGAATGGCGGCGGGTGGCCTGCTCGATCTCTCTAGCGATTTTCAGCCACACGAAATCGCTGCGTTCGAATCGTGCCTGACCATGCCGAACGTCGGCTGGGTCGCGGCCACCATGCCGGGTCAGCTGCAGGACGCCGCGTTGCGCCGGCTCGTACGCGACTATTGTTTCGACTATGTGACCGTGCCGTATTCGGGCGACAGGATCGTCGACTCGGTGGGTCACGCATACGGCATGATTTCCTTGGGCGAGCCGGCTTCCAACGACGCATCGCAAGGCGCCGAAGGCGAAATGGTCGGCTCGTGCGACGCCATGCTCGCGCTGTTCCGTTCGATCCGCAAAGTGGCAATGACGGATGCGCCCGTGTTCATCTCGGGCGAATCGGGCACCGGCAAGGAACTGACCGCTGTCGCGATTCACGAACGCTCGGCCCGGCGCAACGCGCCGTTCGTGCCGATCAACTGCGGCGCAATTCCGCCGCATCTGCTGCAATCCGAACTGTTCGGCTATGAGCGCGGCGCGTTCACCGGCGCCAATCAGCGCAAGATCGGCCGGGTGGAAGCGGCCAACGGCGGCACGCTCTTTCTCGACGAAATCGGCGATCTGCCGCTCGAAAGCCAGGCGAGCCTGCTGCGCTTTCTGCAGGAGCGCAAAGTGGAGCGGCTGGGCGGGCACGGCGCGGTCGATGTCGACGTGCGCATTATCTCGGCCACGCACGTGGATATGACGGCGGCGATGATCGAAGGCCGTTTCCGTTCCGACCTGTATCACCGCCTCTGCGTGCTGCAGATCGACGAACCTCCACTTCGCGCGCGTGGTAAGGATATCGAACTGCTTGCCCGGCACATGCTGGAACGTTTCAAGAAAGATGCGAGCCGCCGCTTGCGCGGCTTCGCGCCGGACGCGATCGCGGCGCTGCATAACTACGGCTGGCCGGGCAACGTGCGCGAGTTGATCAACCGGGTGCGGCGCGCCATCGTGATGTCCGAAGGCCGCGCGATCACGGCGCGCGATCTGGAGCTCGCCGAATATGTGGAGATCGTGCCGGTCTCGCTCGCGCAGGCGCGCGAAGCGGCCGAACGTCAGGCGATCGAGCTGGCTCTGTTGCGCCACCGCGGGCGTTTGGGCGACGCGGCTCAAGAACTCGGCATCTCACGCGTCACGTTGTACCGGCTCTTGTGCTCGCATGGCATGCGGCATATGGAGGGCGAGCCGCTCGCTTCGCCGCACGGCGATTTGCCGGCTTCGGTGCCGCACCTGTAAATCGTTTGACGGGCCGCGTGGTTTGCGCCGGCCATTAGAGCGGACTTCAGCGATTGATGCAGAGCGCATTAGCCGCGCTGTGAGTGGCGGCGCGCCGTCCGGCCGCGCCATCTCCGTTCATCTTTTCCCGAGATAATTTCGATCCCGCGCGGCCCGACCGGGCGCCGTCTGGCTGCGCTTGTTAAAATCGGGTTTTCCGCTCAATCCCCGTGGCGCCCGGATCTACCCGGCAGGCGCCGCGTCGAAGGAACCCGAATGAAACAATACCTCGACCTCGTCCGCACGATTCTCGACACCGGCACGTGGCAGGAGAACCGCACTGGCATCCGCACGATCAGCATGCCGGGCGCCATGTTGCGCTTCGACCTTCAGCAAGGCTTTCCCGCGGTCACCACGAAAAAGCTGGCGTTCAAATCGGCGGTGGGTGAACTGGTCGGGTTTCTGCGCGCCTCGCGCAGCGCCGCGGATTTCCGCGACCTCGGCTGCAAGGTGTGGGACGCGAACGCCAACCAGAATCCGCAGTGGCTCGCCAATCCCTATCGCGAAGGCCCGGACGATCTCGGCGACGTGTACGGCGTGCAGTGGCGCCAGTGGCCGGCCTACAAGGTGTTGAACGCAGACGCGAGCGCGCAGCTTGCCGACGCGACCGCGCGCGGCTTCCAGGTGGTGACCAAGTTCGAAGAAGACGGCAGCCGCAAAGTGTTGCTGTACAAAGCGATCGACCAGTTGCGCCAATGCCTCGACACGATCATGCAGAACCCGGCGGACCGGCGCATTCTATTTCATGCGTGGAACCCCGCGGTGCTGGATCAGATCGCGCTGCCGGCTTGCCACCTGCTTTACCAGTTCGTGCCGAACGTGGTGCGCAAGGAAATTTCGCTGTGCCTTTATATCCGCAGCAATGACGTGGGCTTGGGGACGCCGTTCAATCTGACCGAAGGCGCGGCGTTGCTGCACCTGGTCGGTCGCTTGACGGGCTATACGCCGCGGTGGTTCACCTATTTCATCGGCGACGCGCACATTTACGAAAATCAGCTCGATATGTTGCAGCAGCAACTCACGCGCGAGCCCTACGAAAGCCCGGCTTTCGCGATTTCGGATCGCGTGCCGGAGTACGCAAAAACCGGCGTGTACGAGCCGGAATGGCTCGAAAAGATCGAGCCGTCGGATTTCTCGCTGGTCGGCTACCGGCATCACGAGCCGCTCACTGCGCCAATGGCCGTTTGAGCGTCGGCGGGCAAGCTGCCCGGTCCGCATGAAGAAAAACCCCCGCGATGCGAATCGCGGGGGTTTTTTCATGCAGGCTGCAAACGCAAGCCGGAGGTGCTCAGCCTTTGTGATGCTCGTCGCGGTTTCCGCCACCTGAATGCTGTTCGGCGTGCTGCGGCTGCGCTTGAGGATGGGGCTGCTGAGCCTGCGGCGGCCGTGATTCCTGCCGAGGCTGCTGCGGTTGCGGATGAAACTCCGGCCGAGGTTGTTGCTGCGCCTGTTGCTGTCGGGGCTGCTGCTGAGGCTGCGGATGAAACTCCGGCCGCGGCTGTTGCTGCACCTGTTGCTGGCGCGGCTCAGGACGTGGCTCCTGACGCGGCGCCTGCTGCATGGGCTGCGGATGATATTCCTGACGCGGTTGTTGCGCCTCAACTTGCGCTGGACGCGGCATCTGCTGCTCAGGCTGACGTTGCATCTGCGCCTGCGGCTGTGGCTGCGCATGAAGCCCCTGCTGCTGTTGCTGCTGCACGGCCGGGTTTTCCGCGGGATGCGGCGCGCCGTGCTGTTGTTGCGCCATCTCCGGCAGTCTTCCCTGTGGCTGAGCGCCGGGCTGTGGAGCGGTATCCGGCCGCCCAGCCTGTTGTTGCGCACCGCCGTGCTGCTGGGCCATCGGCGTGTGCGGCTGTGTCCAGGCCGGCTCGTGGCGTTCGTTGATGGCCGGCTGCTGACCTGCCTGTTGCGGCATGCCGCGCTGCTGTTGCTGCGCCCACGCCGCTGGGTTGCCGCCCGGGTTGCCGCCGTTCGCTTGCGGCGGACGCGGCACACCGTTCGACGGACGTTGCGACTCTTGAGGCTCCGGGCGCTGGTTTGCCATTTGCGGCGGCATGCCTGGCCGCTGTCCAGCTTGCTGCGTGCCGCCACGCGGCGCCTCACCCGGCCGCTGCCCAGCCTGCAGCATGCCGCCATGCGGCGCCTCACCCGGTTGTTGCCCGGCCTGCTGCATGCCGCCACGCGGCCCTTCACCCGGCCGCTGTCCCACCTGCTGCCCGCCGCCAGGCCCACCCGGCGCGCCCGCCGCCATCCCAGGCGCACGTCCCGCGATATGCGACTGCACGACCCGCACGTTCTGCACCGGCAGCGCGCCCGGACCGCCCGCCATATGCGCCGGCACCGAAGTCCGCACGATAGGCTGGCCGGCGCCCGACACCCGTCCGCCGCTTTGTGCGAACCGCTGAGCGAGGCTGTCGTGGTAAGCCGCCGGCATCGCCGGACTACGTGTGGCCACCACCGGGCGCGCCATTACCGCCGCAGGCGGCCGGTAGTTCGCATTGCGCAAACCCGGGCCGAAACTCTCCCGCACCGGCGCGATTCCCGGGCCGCCCGGGTTGATCTGCGCGTTGCGCCATTGCCGCGGATCGACCTTCTGGGCGAAGCGTCCGACCGGCTGACCATGTACGAAGGCTGTCGCCGGCATTGCGGTCACGCCGCCCGGCGCGCGGTAGTTGATATAGGTGTTGTGAATGTTGGTCACATTCACGTTGCGGTTGTAGTTGTTGACGATCGTCGTCTGGTTGACGCGGTTGTAGTAACCGGGGCTCCAGTGATCGTGATCGCCCCAATGCGGGTGCCACGGCTCGCCCGGGCCGAGTGGGAACCATGCGACGCCCGCCGCTACCGCTCCGCCGATCGCCAGATCGACACCCCAGTTCACGCCGCCGCCTCCGCCGCCCACGAAGGCGACGAGAGCGGGTGCGTAAACGGGCGGCTCGCTGACCGCGACCGGTCCCGGCACCCACGCCCACGTGTCGTCGACCTGTGCCCAGCGGCCGTAGTGGTAGGGCGCGAAGCCCCACGGCGCGTCGTCGACCCAGGTCCAGCCCCACGGCGCCTGCCATACCCAATGGCCATCGTGATACGGCGCCCAGCCGGCGGGCGTACCGCGCGGCACCCACACTTCACCGTATTGCGGCGAGCTCTGCCACGTGCCGTTGGCGTCGAGATCCTGATAGCCAGGAATGTCGCGCGACACGTAGCGCGCCGAGACCGAGCGGTCTTCGGCAGCGTCGCGGCTCGCGGCCCATTGATCGAAGCCGTCGAGGCCGGGCGCGCCGTTGTCGGCGACCTGCTGGAGGTTGGTGCCGCCAAAGCGGATCTGCTGGCCGGCCGCAACCGGCACCTGGCCGTTGTCGCCGTACACCGTCGCGCTGCCGCTGCGCACGGTGACGGTGGTGCTGCTGCCGTCCGGCGCGACGTCGACGCGATAGTCCCCAGGTCCGTTCAGGCCGAGCGCGAGATTCGGCGTGTCGATTTCATAGGACGAGCCCGGCGCGAGTTCCCGCACGCGGGCCGACAGCGTGCCCTGAGCGACTTTGAGCTGGGCACTGTTGTCGTCGAGATTCAGCAGGTCGAGGCTGGTGGACTGGCCGAGGCGCACCGCGGTCGAGCCGATGTGCAGCTCCGAGCGGGCGTTCTGATCGTTCCACAGCTGGTCGCCGGTGGTGAGCGGGCGGTTGATTTGCGCGTAGGACCAGTCGGTGGCGCCGGCCGGTTCCGTGGTCACGGTGCCTGCCGTGTAGTTCAGGCGCGCGACACGGCCGGGCGGATCGGTGTTTTGCGATGCGGCGGCGGCCTGCGGCGCTTGCTGGATTTCCTGCGCCAAGGTGGCTTGAGCCGCGAACAGGAACGCGGCGGCTGCGATCAACGTATAGCCGATGACCCGGCGGTTCGAATGGTGGTCTGGGGTGACTGTTCTCATGATTTATCTCCGACGAACGCGGCATCTCGCGGCATCCGTGCAGTCACTTTACCTGTGGCGATTGTTTCAAGGCCCCCACTTTTGTAAGGCCGCCTTGCCACCGTGTAACAAAAGATCTCGAAAAAGGTCCCGATAGGTTATTCGTAAGCGGATTGCCGATGTCCTGTAAGCGCGACGGACCTTCAGGCGCGCATCAGGCGGCGAGGAACGCATCGAAATGCCGATGCCCGGCCGGCGTGATGCGCAGGATTCGCGGCCGCTCCGTGCGTTCGACCCACCCATGCGACGACCACGAGTCGAGCAGTGCCGCGCCGAGTGCGCCGCCCAGATGCGGACGCCGTTCGCTCCAGTCGGGACAAGTGCAGGCGAAGCGGCGGCGCCGGCTTTTCTGCGCCGACATGTCGATGCCCCAGTCGGCGAAGCGGGCGGCGCCGTCGGCGGTGGCTTCCAGCGACGTGCCGTGCAGCGTCAGCAGGCCGCGCGCGACCAGCCGCTCGAACACGCGCACCGACAGCTCGCCCGCCATATGGTCGTAGCAGGTGCGCGCGTAGCGCATGTCGAGCGGCACGGTGCGCACGGGGCGCGGCACCGGACGTTGCGACGCGCTGACCTGCGCGACGTTGGCGAGCGCTTCGATCGACGCGGCGATGTCGGGCGACGCAATCCGGAAATAGCGATGCCGGCCGCGCACCTCGAGCGCGAGCAGGCCGCCGTCGGTCAGACGCGCGAGATGGGCGCTGGCCGCGGAGGGCGAGAGCCCGGCGATCATGGTCAGTTCGCCGGCCGGGCGGGCGCTGCCGTCCATGAGCGCCCACAGCATAGCGGCTCGGCCGGGATCGGCGAGCAGCGCGCCGATGCGGCTCAGGCCGGGAAAATGGTTCTGTTCGTCTGCGAGGATGGCGGTCATTTGGCGTCTCCTGGGGCGGCGCGGGCAGGGCGCCATGCAGCCCACTGTATCGGGCCAGGCGATTCGATGTTTCAGCTTAGCGTGAACTGTCGAATGCGGCAGCTACGGAAACCCGGCGAAGACGCGGGCCTTCAGCGAAAGCGAGCGTCCCAGCCGGCGCTTCGATGCCTCGCAGACCCGCCAGGCTAGAATTGTTGTCTGTCCTTGCAGGAACACGTTGCCATGAAAACTCTTCTCGCCGTCATTGCCGCGGCCCTGCTGATCAGCGCCTGTGCGCAGGGCGGCGCTGGTTCGTCTTCGGGCGCGGGCACCGGCAGCATCACCATGTACGGCACGATCGACGAAGGCGTCACGGTGCGCAAATAGGCGGCTCGCCGGCGCTTACGCAAATAACCGCGGACGACCGTGGACAACCGCAGCGGCTGGCAGAAATTGATGCATCATTGGCATTTCTGCCAACGGCGCTCGTGTGACGATCAGGCCATCTCACGTCCGCCGCCCGGAACCTATCGATGCCACCGTCCGCCGCTTCCACCTTTCCCGCCCATTCCACCGGCCTGCGCGACGCCGATCCGCACGACCGCCGCGCCGCACGCGTGCTGGCCGTGTGCCAGGCGCTGTACACCTCATCCGTATCGATCGATCTGACGTTGACCGGCCTCGTGGGCTACACGCTCGCCGAGGACAAGGCCCTCGCGACGCTGCCGTTCTCCCTGATTACCGTCGCCGCCGCGCTGACGACGATCTTCGCGTCTTTCCTGATGGCACGCATTGGCCGGCGTGCGGGTTTCGTGCTGGGCGCGGGCGTCGGTGCGCTCGGCGGTGCGGTTTCCGTATGGGCGATCTTTCACCACAGTTTCTGGCTTTTTTGTGCCGGCACGGCGACGGTCGGCGTATTCCAGGCGTTCGCGCAGTATTACCGGCTGGCCGCAGCCGACGCCGTCGGCATAGAAGACAAAAGTCGCGCGATTTCAACCGTGCTGGCGGGCGGCGTAGTGGCCGCCGTCTGCGGACCGCTTCTTGCCGCATGGAGCAAAGACTGGCTGGCGCCGGTCGCGTTCGCGGGTTCTTATGCGCTCGTGACGGTTTTGGGGCTGGTGTCGGTCGCCTTGCTGGCGCTGCTGTATCGCGACGCGGCGCCGGCCGTGAGCACGGCGGCGAGTCATGAAGCGGCGCGGCCGCTCGGCGAAATCGTGCGGCAGCCGATCTTTGCGGCGGCGCTCGCCAACAATGCGCTCGGCTACGCGGTGATGATGTTCGTGATGACCGCCACGCCGATCGCCGCGCTCGCCTGCGGCCACACGATCGGCGACGGCGCGGCGATCATCCAGTGGCATCTGGTCGGCATGTTCGCGCCGTCGCTGTTTTCCGCGCGGCTGATCAAACGCTTCGGCGTGCTGCCGGTGATCGGCGTGGGCATCGCGCTGTCGGCGCTGTGCGGGGTACTCGCCCTGCGTTCGACCGATCTGCCGCATTTCTACGCGGCGCTTGCTTGCCTCGGCGTGGGCTGGAATTTCATGTTCGTCGGCGGCTCGACGCTGCTCGCGCAATCGTACCGGCCGTCGGAGCGCGCCAAGACGCAGGCGGCCAGCGAATTCACAACTTTCGCGTTCTCCGCGCTGGGCTCGCTGTTCGCGGGTCAATTGTTGGCCCGCTTCGGCTGGGCGACGATCAATGCCGCGATATTTCCGCTGCTCGGCGCGGCGGCGCTTGCCACGTTAGGCTACGCGTGGTCGCGCAGGCGGCAGGTGGCGAGGGAGGTGTCCTGATGGTGGCGCGTCATATTGTGTTCGCGGTCGCGCCGGATCTGGTGCTGCTCGACGCCTGCGGGCCGTTGGAGGCGTTCTGGCGCGCGGAGTTGACGGTTGCCGGGAACGCCGGTGGCGGCACTTCTGGCATCGTGAATCCTGCTGAAAGCGCCAGCGCGGGCGGCTCGGGTAGAGCGGCCGGTTCGACCGGCAGCCCGGCGCAAGCCGTGGCCTATCGCACGACGGTCGCCTCGATCGACGGCGGCATATTGCAGACTTTCCCCGGTCTGCCGATCGTCACCGAGCGGCTCGAGTCGCTCGACGACCAGCCGATCGACACGCTGATCATTCCCGGCGTCCCGGTCGACGAGCACTGCACACTCCAGCCCGAACTCGTCGCATGGATCAGACGGCATGCCCCGCGAGCGCGGCGCGTGTGCTCGGTGTGTACCGGCGCGTTCTATCTGGCGGCGGCCGGCCTGCTCGACGGCCGCCGCGCTACCACGCACTGGCGCGACGCCCCGCACCTCGCGCAGCGCTTTCCCAGCGTCCAGGTGGACGCCGATCCGATCTTCATCCGCGATGTGGGCCGCCGTGAAGGCGAGGGCGTCGTGTGGACTTCGGCGGGCGTGACGGCGGGCATCGATCTGGCGCTGGCGCTGATCGAGGAGGACCTCGGCCACGCCGTTGCGATGCAGGCCGCGCGGCGGCTGGTGGTCTTCATGAAGCGGCCCGGCGGTCAGTCGCAGTTCAGCGCGGCGCTGGCGGCACAGGCCTCGGCGAACGGTCCGTTCGAGGCATTGCACAGCTGGATGGCGGCGCATCTGCGCGACGACCTGTCGGTCGAGCGGCTCGCCGAGCGAATCCGCATGAGCCCGCGCACCTTTGCTCGCCGCTATGTCGACGAGGTCGGCCGCACGCCGGCTAAAACCGTCTCGGCGCTGCGGCTTGAAGCGGCTTCGCGGGCGCTCGCCGAATCGCGCCGTCCGCTCAAGCGGATTGCGCTGGACTGTGGCTTTGGCAGTGAACAGAATCTGCGGCGGGCGTTTTTACGGCGTTTCGGCGTGCTGCCGCTGGATTATCGCGAGCGTTTCATGTCGGCCGGCCCGACGCGCAGTGAGAGCGCTTCCGAGCTCGTCGAGGCAAGTTGATCGCGGACGCGAAACCAAAGCGCCCCGAAAAGCTCAAGGCGCACTCTCGCCGGATCTGACGCTGGCCTCAACCGGCGCGGGAGACGAGGTCAATATTGCGCTCGTATAATCGCCTCCTTTCAATGCATCGATTGACCGGAGTCAAGATGAGCACCCCTGCCGCAGCGCCGCTGGACCGTTCCGAAACCACTTTTCGCTTTCTTGCCGAACCGACCTCGGTCAACTTCGGCGGCAAGGTGCATGGCGGCGCGCTGATGAAGTGGATCGACGAGACCGCTTACGCGTGCTCGGCGGTGTGGTCCGGGCGCTACTGCGTGACGGTCAGCGTGGGCAATATCCGCTTTCGTCGGCCGATTCTGGTCGGCAATCTGGTCGAGTTGCGCGCGCGGGTCGTGGCGACGGGCCGCACCAGCATGCACATTCACGTTTCGGTGCAGGCCGGTGACCCGAAAGGCGGCGAGTTGCTGCAAACCACGGATTGCCTGATCGTGATGGTCGCCGTCAACGAGAATGGCCAGCCCGTGCCCGTGCCGGCCTTCGTGCCGGAGACGGACGAACAGAAGCGTCTTGCCCGGTACGCGATGGACGTGAAGGAAGCGCTCGACGCGATCGTCGAACTGAAGCCGGAAGAAGTGGCGCAGGGGAAGGTTTAAGCGGCGCCCTGAAGCGCCGCTCGCAGGGCCGCGCGAATGTTGGGTTCGCGCGGCCTGCTGTTGCTGTACTTCCAGTCACGGTGTCCAAATCACCGTAGCGGCTCAAAGCACGCTGGCCTGGCCACTCGATCTGGTGGCCCCAGGCGCAGCGGCGCGGCCGATCACGCCGACGAATGCCCGACCATGTCTTCCGGCCGCACCCATTCGTCGAACTGCTGCTCGGTGACGAAGCCGAGCGCGAGCGCCGACGCCTTCAGCGTGGTGCCTTCCTTGTGCGCCTTCTTGGCGATCTTCGCGGCCTTGTCGTAGCCGATGTGCGGATTGAGCGCCGTCACCAGCATCAGCGATTCATTGAGCAGGGTATCGATGCGCTCGTGATTCGGCTCGATGCCGACCGCGCAGTTGTCGTTGAAGCTGTGCGCGCCGTCGGCAAGGAGGCGCACCGATTGCAGCACGTTGTGCGCGATCATCGGCCGGAACACGTTCAATTCGAAGTTGCCGCTCGCGCCGCCGATATTCACCGCGACGTCGTTGCCGAACACCTGCGAGCACAGCATCGTCAACGCTTCGGATTGGGTCGGATTGACCTTGCCCGGCATGATCGAGCTGCCCGGCTCGTTCTCCGGAATCGACAGTTCGCCGAGGCCGCAGCGCGGGCCGCTTGCCAGCCAGCGCACGTCGTTGGCGATCTTGTTCAGGCTCGCCGCCACCGTTTTCAACGCGCCATGCGCGAACACCAGCGCGTCGGCCGCGGCCATCACTTCGAATTTGTTCGGCGCCGAGACGAACGGCAAGCCGGTTAGCTTGCCGATTGCCGCGGCCACCTTGTCGGCGAACTGCGGATGCGCGTTCAAACCCGTGCCGACCGCCGTGCCGCCTTGCGCGAGCTCGTACAGATGCGGCAGCGCCGATTCGACGTGACGAATGCCGTGTTCGAGTTGCGCGACGTAACCCGAAAACTCCTGACCGAGTGTAAGCGGCGTGGCGTCCTGCAAATGCGTGCGGCCGATCTTCACAATGCCCACGAACGCTTTCGCCTTGCCGTCGAGCGTGTCGCGCAGCGTCTTCAGCGCCGGCAGCAGATGCTTGACGATCGCATAGGCCGCGGCCACGTGCATGGCGGTTGGAAACACGTCGTTGGACGACTGGCCGCGATTCACGTCGTCGTTCGGATGCACCTTGCGCGCTTCGCCGCGCTCACCGCCGAGCAGCTCGCTTGCACGGTTCGCGATCACCTCGTTGAGGTTCATGTTGGTCTGCGTGCCGGAGCCGGTCTGCCAGACAGCGAGCGGAAATTCCTCCGGGTGCTTGCCGTCGATGATCTCGTCCGCGGCCTGCATGATCGCCTTTGCCTTGCTCTCGTCGAGCACGCCGAGGCCGAGGTTGACTTCGGCGGCGGCGCGCTTGATGACGGCCAGCGCGGTGATGAGTTCGGGCGATTGCTTCTCGGTCGAGATGCGGAAATTCTGCAGCGAGCGCTGAGTTTGCGCGCCCCATAGACGAGCGTTCGGCACGGCGATTTCGCCGAACGTGTCGCGCTCCAATCGTACGTCTTCAGTCATGTTCAACTCCGCTTCAAAGTTCTGCGTTGACGGGCAATAGGGAGAATAGACCTGTTAGCGCATTCCGGTATAAACCGGCCTGGGGATCGAAAATGTAGGTGCGGCGCGTGCCGTCTTCGACGTCGGTCCACACGAGCGGGGAGAGCGGCGCGCCGATCGAACGCAGATACGCGAGTTGCGCGTCGTCGGCGAGTGTGACGCGATAGCTTTCCTCCGGGCTCGTGGCGCGTTCGAAGATTTGCGCGACCTGTTCGGCGAGCGGCGGGCTGTGGATCACCAGCGCCAGTTCGGTGTTCAGATTGGCCGAACGCGGGTCGAGGTTCATCGAGCCGATCACCAGAATCTTGCGATCGATCACATACGTTTTGGCATGCAGGCTGGCGCGCGAACGCGAGCCCGCGAAGCCCACGCTCGGCATGTTCTGCTGCGGCTTGAATTCGTATAACTCGACGCCCTGTTGCAGCAGCGGCACGCGAAACGGACTGTAGCCGGCCTGCACGGCGACAGCGTCGGTGGCGGCGAGAGAATTGGTCAGCACGGCAATGCGTACGCCGCGATGCGTCAGTTCGCCGGCCGTCTTCACACCGGCTTCGTGCGGCACGAAGTAAGGCGAAATCACGAGAAAGTCTTTCTGCGCGTCGCGCATCAATTCGCCGAGCCGTTGCATCGGCGGGCTCACATAGTCCGGCGACGGATGCACGATCTTCTCCGGCAGGTCCGCCTTGAACTCCGCCCGCGCCCAGGTCAGGCCGAGTTGATCTTTGGCGATCTGCGAGGCGAGCGGGGTGGCGTTCAGCGGCTTCGCGTTGTACGGATCGGCGTTGGTGCGCCAGTGCTGGCGCAACTCGTCGCGTGTCTGGT
The DNA here is from genome assembly GCF_046028015.1 of Paraburkholderia sp. RL17-383-BIF-A. Lineage (NCBI taxonomy): Bacteria > Pseudomonadati > Pseudomonadota > Betaproteobacteria > Burkholderiales > Burkholderiaceae > Paraburkholderia > Paraburkholderia sp. RL17-383-BIF-A. The sequence goes on from NZ_JARESR010000054.1 coordinate 30,764, forward strand.
CCAATTCCTTCGCGTCGAACTTCTGCTTGTTCAGTACGCGCAACGGATAGGAGATGCTGCTGTTCCAGTAGTCGTCGAAACTCGCGGAGACGTCGGCGGTAATCGGGCCGGCGGCGAGCACGTCGAGGTCGCGGAACTGCAATGTTTCGCTCGCGCTGAAATATTCGTCGCCAAGATTGCGGCCGCCCACGATCGCCAGCTGGTTGTCCGCGATCATCGCCTTGTTATGCATGCGGCGCGTGAAATGGCCGATTTGCGTGAACACGTTCGTGGTGCGTTCGAACATGCCTTCCTGTGCGCTGCCGAACGGATTGAAGACGCGTATTTCGATGTTCTCGTGCGAGTTCAAGCCCGCCATCACGCGGTCGATGTCCTTGAAGTTGAGATCGTCGACCAGCATGCGCACCCGCACGCCGTGATCGGCCGCAAAGAGCGCGGCGCCGAGCAGCAGCTTGCCGGTGGTGTCCTCGTTCGCGATGTAGTACTGCATGTCGAGGGTCCGGGTCGCGGCGCGCGCGAGCGCAATGCGCATCTGCAAGGCGTCGGTGCCGTTCGGGAGGATCCGGAAACCGGATTGATCCGGATGCGCGGCTTCGAGCGGCGCGAGTGCCGTGCGAAGCGGCGTGGTTTCCGTGACGGGCAGGGCGTGCGTGATGTGACGGTCGAACTCGGTGGCCGGTGGCTTGGTGGCGCAGGCGGTCAATAGTGCCGTTGCGCAACACAGCAGGAAGAAATGTCTCGTGGTGCCCCAGGCGTTCTTACGCTGGGGTGTGCTGAACGCGCACTGGCGTTGCGGTGCGGCTCTGCTTTTATCTGGATGCGACGGCACGCTTTCTCCCCTTGTTTGCAGGCTTCTCATGGCGACGGCGCGCGAGCTATTCACGCTGTCGAGAAATGCATTCTAAGGGGAATCAGGCGGTCGGGTTTTTGTTCTGGTTGTTGTTCTGGTTGTCGTTCTGCTTTTTGATCTTATACGCCGCCTGGCCGATGCATCTCGCGATGCGGCGCTCGCGTTGCGGGTTCTACGGATGCGTTGTGAACGTATCGGCAGAACCCGAAATTCAATGCCGGCGCGCGCCGGGATCGCGAAGCCAGCGCGACGCGCGCGCTGTTACCCGCGTTCGGCGTTCAACACCTGCTCACCGTCCATATGCGTCGAGCCTTTCGCGGGACGTCCTGCCCAGTATCCGGCGAGCAGCGAGCCCGACAGGTTGTGCCACACCGAAAACAGCGCGCCGGGCAACGCCGCGATCGGCGTGAAATAGAGCTTGCCGAGCGTCGCGGCGAGGCCCGAGTTCTGCATGCCCACTTCGATGGCGAGCGTGCGGCACACGGCTTCGTCGAAGCCGAGCAGACGCCCGCCCCAATAGCCGCCGAGCAAACCGATGCCGTTATGCAGCACCACGCCCAGCATCACCACGAGGCCGACCGAGGCGATGCTCTTCTGCGTGCCGCCCACCACCGCGCCGATGATCAGCACGATCGCGACCATCGAGATCAGCGGCAGAACCGGTTCGATCTTGCGCACGATTTTGCCGAACAGATGATTGACGATCAGGCCGACCACGATCGGCAACGCGACGATTTGCAGGATGCTCATCAGCATGCCGTGCACGTCGACGGCGATCGAGGCGTCCACGTAGAGACGCGTGAGCAGCGGCGTCGCGAATACGCCGACGAGGGTCGACAGCGCGCTGATCGTTACCGACAACGCAACGTCGCCGCGCGCGAGGTAGATCATCACGTTCGACGCCGTGCCGCTCGCCACGCTGCCCACTAGCACCATGCCGGCGGTGAGGTCCGGCGGCATGCGCAACGCCTTGGCGATCACCCACGCGGCGAGCGGCATGACGAGATAGTGCAGCACGATGCCGGCGATCACCGGCGCGGGCCGCGTGAAGACACGCTGGAAATCGGCCACGGAGAGTGTGACGCCCATTGCCAGCATGATGATCGTCAGCAGCGTGGTGACGTGCGGCGCGATGCCTGAGAACGAGGCGGGCGAGCAGTACGCGGCAATCGAAACGAGCACGGCCCAGAGCGGGAAGAGACGGGTGACGCGGGCAAGCATGAGAGGTGTTCCTTGATTATGTTTTATCGCGAGAAGCAGGGTCGGTCGAGCGGCACGCCGCCGTTGGCGGCGCGCTTGCGGGAGTCTGCCGCGTGAGCGCGGCAAGCCGTGATGGCGGGTGATGAGCC
>NZ_JARESR010000055.1:0-28321 GCF_046028015.1 Paraburkholderia sp. RL17-383-BIF-A
TGAGTTAGGAATGTGGCTCACCAACTGGGAGCTGGGCAATGAGCCGGTTGCGCCGCCTGCTAATCTCACTGGACTCCAGACAGATGCCCAGCCCTTCGTGCCAAGCATGTGCGTTGAGTGCTACATGCCGTGGAAAGCCGAGCCGGTGGGGAAACTTTTTGGTAGTGAGCTGAGCGCAATAGTTCCAGCATGGGGCGAGACAACGGAACTGATGCTGAGTGATCAAACCCAAGTTCCTTATCCTGTCCTCGTACCCGATGTGACCAGCTCAGCTAAAAGATCGACGCTCTACAGCGCGCTCTTTGGGGCTGGTGGTGGTGATGGCGGAATGGTTAAATGTGGCAGCAGTGGGGATAACGAGTGGCGTGAGACATACTGCCATGCCAAATATGAGGTGGAGCTGCAGCGGTGCGATAACTTCGCTTACGTTATGGGCGGCGAAAGAGGGAAAGCGCTTTGCAAGCAGAATGCGTGGAACGATTATCAAGAGTGCCGGGGGTATTAAATGACTGAATTTCTGCCGTGTTCAATAGTGGTGACGTACGACGAGAATCGCCAACAGTTGATCTTGCAGTGCGTCATGCCTGAAAGGCTGTCTTCAGCTTTGAAGGGGGCAAGTGAAATACCTGTTTTACTGGACGAGTTCAACTTCAGGATTGATGACGAATTCGTGCGCAGATTCGGCGGCGGGATCGTCAAACTTTTGTCAATGGGCCAACCTGATCTCAAACAGTACATGACGTTCACGGAAAGCCCGTTAGACAAGCTTTCAGAAGATTGATAGCGCTTCGAAGGGACATCGGTGGCGTCACCTTGGCGTCACCGGCTGTTGTGTGACGTAATAGCGAGGTGGTCGGGCTGACTTGTGGCTCGGAATGCAGTTCGACTACGATTTCTGGCAGGCACGCAAGCATGTGCTGAAGGCAGTTAGAAGCGCCCCCGCAGCAGCGGCAGCGTGAACCTGGCAGAAATCATGGGAGTGTGATTTATGGCGTTGAGTTGCCGGCCAGGCATCAGCGCCCGTTTCTTATCGCGGATGGGCTTTACCGGTACCTGAAAGAGCATCGGGGCGAGGAACCTGTGGAGAGGGTTCTTCATCCTGAGCGCAAGCGCAAGTTATGCAATGAACTGCGTATGCGGCGTAAGGGCGTCGTACGAAGGGTGCTGGTTCAATAACATGCCGTGCTTGAAGACGCGTGCTGCCGTGCGCCCTTGCTGGTCACGAACGACGGGCAGCGCTGGGAGCTGTAGCCCCTATCATCGCGCGTCGCGGGGAATGTTCCTGAGGTTCCCCATCGTGTGTGCACCGCAGCGTGCACAACCAACCCGTCAGCTTTCGGCTTCAACAAGCGGCTTCTCGAAAAGGCCCCGGTATCGCCGTTGGCTTGAATGGTTTGCAAAACACATGTCTTCTTTGTCGGCCCTATCCCATTGAGGGGAAACGTCGGGGAACGACGTTTGGCGGTCTGTGGGGGATGCTCGATGTTCCCTCACATCGCCCGCAAAGGCTTATGGCATGAGGTTCAACGCCGTGGGGAGAGACTTATCCACGGACTTGTGCCCAAAAAGTGGGGATAACTTCCTGACCATCCGTACGGAATCCTAGGTTTATCTACTCGGCAATCCCCGCGGTCGGCGCGCTCGCCGCTGATGCCGAAGCCGCCGCCGCCGAAGCCCCACCCACCCCCGTCTCAACCGGCGGATTCCCCATGGCCTGGAACAACGCCGCGGTGTCCGTCAGCCGCGCGCTCGTATAGCGGATCTCGTCGAGCTGCGCGTTGCGAAACTGCTGCTCGCTCGAGCGGGTCGACGCAACAGGCAGCGCGCCTAGCCGGTAGCGTCCGGAGGTTTCATCGAAGATGCCTTGCGCCGAGCGCGCCGCAATATTCGCGGCATCCAGCGCTTGCGAGTCGTGTTCGAGCGCGGCCAACGTGTCGGCGACGTTCTGGAACGCGGCCAGCACCGTTTGCTTGTACTGCGAGACCGTGGCGTCGTAGGTATCGACCGCCGCACGTCGTTGCGCGAACAGGGCGCCGCCATGAAACAGCGGCTGCGACAGCGACGCTCCGATGCTCCAGATCGCGCCCGCGCCCGAGAGCGCGACCGGCCAGCTAAAACCGCCTTGTCCCATCGACGCGCTCAACGACAGACTCGGGAACATCTGCGCCGTGGCGACCCCGACGTCGGCCGCCGCGGCCTTCAGCGCGGCGTCGGCAGCCTGAATGTCGGGCCGCGAGCGCAGCAGCTCCGAAGGCACCACCACCGGTACCTGCTCAGGCACATGCAATTGCGCAAGCTCGAGATCGTCCGGCGCCGCATCAGGCGTTCGTCCGAGCAGCACCGCCAATGCGTGGCGCGTGCTCAGCCATTGTTGCTTCAAACCCGGCAAGCTCGCCGACAGACTCGCCGCGCTCTGTTGCGCGCTCAACTGATCGGCATGCGAGACGGCACCCAGCACGTACCGCCGCTGCGTGTCGCGCGCCTGATCGTTGGCGATCGTCACGAGCCGTTCGGTCGTCTCGATCTGAGCATGCAGCGCGGCGCTGGTGATCGCGGCCGTCACGATATTGGCGGCCAGCGCGCGGCGCGCGGCGTCGAACTGATAGGCCTGAACGTTGACGCGCGCGGCGAGCGCGGCATCGGCGAGACGCGCGGCGCCGAACAGGTCGAAGGTGTAATGCGCCTGCAATTGACCGACGAAGACGTTGTACAGAAACGTGTTGGGTCCGATCTCGGGGATCGCCAGCGCGCGATTGCGGGTCGCCTGGCCGCCGGCGTCGATGGTCGGCAGCATCGAGCTGCCGATCTGCGCGCGCAACTGCTCGCGCGCGGCGGCGAGGCTTTTGTCGGTCGCGGCGAGCGTCGGACTGTTGCGCAGGCCTTCGTCGACCAAAGCGTTGAGCGCGTCCGATTGATAAAGCTTCCACCATTCGGGCACCGGCTTTGCGCCGACCACGAACTGCTGCGTGACGCCTTGCGCGGGCACGGTTTGCGTCGGCTGCGCTGCGGCCCCGTAGTGCGCCGGCTGCGGCATCGCGGGCGGCTCGCCGCTCGGCCCGAACGAGCAGGCGGCGAGCGCGCATGCCACGCCAGTGAGCGCGGCGAGGCGCGAATATCGGAAGAACGTGGGCGTGGTCATACTCAATTCCCCGTATGCGTCGTGCCGGACGCGGACGGCGTCTGCGGCTCGCGTTCATCGGCACGCACGCGGAACGACGTGGCGTACAGCGCGGGCAGATAGAACAGCGTGAGGATGGTCGCGCTCGTAATGCCGCCCATCAGCGCGGTTGCCATCGGGCCGAAGAAGTTCGAGCGCAACAATGGAATCAACGCGAGCACGGCGGCGGCGGCAGTCAGCGTGATCGGACGGAAACGCCGCACGGTCGCGCCGACGATCGCATCGAACCGCTTATGCCCGGAGGCGATGTCCTGCTCGATCTGATCGACCAGAATCACCGAGTTGCGCATGATGATGCCGAACATCGCGATCACGCCGAGCATGGCGACAAAGCCGAACGGCTGGCCGAACAGCAGCAGCGTGAGCACCACGCCGATCAGCCCGAGCGGCGCGGTCAGCACGACCATCAGCACGCGTGCGAAGCTTTGCAACTGGATCATCAGCAGCGTGAGCACGGCGATGATCATGATCGGCATCTGCGCATTGATCGACGTCTGGCCCTTGCCGCTTTCCTCGACCGAGCCGCCGATTTCGATCCGGTAGCCCACCGGCAGGCTGCCGCGAATCTGGCCCAGCGCTTTGTCGACGGCATGCGTGACGTCGATACCTTGCGCGCCCGGCGCGACGTCGGATTGCACGGTGATGGTCGGCTGACGGTCGCGCTCCCAGATCACGCCGTATTCGAGATCGTTGCGCAAATGGCCGAGCGTGCCGAGCGGCACGGGACCGTTCGGCGTAGGCATGGCCAGCGTGACGAGTTGCGCGGGATCGACGCGCTCCGCCTTGGGCGCGCGCAGATCGACGCTGATCAGCTTGTCGCGTTCGCGGTACTGCGTGACGGTGTAGCCGGAGAGCGTCATCGCGAGGAAGCTCGAAATGTCTTCGGAGCTCACGCCGAGTTCGCGCGCTTTTTTCTGATCGACTTCGAAGCGCACCGAGCGCTCGGCGGGTTCGTCCCAATCGAACTGCACGTTGCGTGTGCCGTGGTCCGCACGCAGCGTCGCGGCCACGCGCTCGGCGATCGAGCGCACCGTGGCGATGTCGTCGCCGCTTACGCGGAACTGCACCGGATAGCCGACGGGCGGTCCATTCTCGAGCCGCGACAGGCGCGTGCGAATGGCCGGAAAATGGTCGCGCAATTCAGGTTCGAGCCATTGCGCAAGCTTTTCGCGATCCTTTACCGACTTCGCCGTGATCACGAATTGCGCGAAATTGGGTTGCGGCAATTGCTGATCGAGCGGCAAATAGAAACGCGGCGCGCCGGTGCCGACGAAGTCGACCGTATGATCGATTTCCGGGCGGCCCACTAGCGCTTTTTCGAGCCGCGTGGCCTCACGCAATGTGGCTTCGAATGAGGCGCCTTCGGGCAGGCGCACATCCACCAGCAACTCGGGGCGGTCCGAACTCGGGAAGAACTGCTGCGGCACCAGCGTGAAACCCGCCATGGCCAGCACGAATAGTACGACTGTGATCGCCAGCACGACGAAGCGCCGCTCGATGCACCAGCCGATCCAGCCGCGCAGGCGCCGGTAGAAGCGCGTGTCGTAGATGTCGTGCTCGTGATCGTCGGGCAGATGTGTCTCGTGCGCCTCGCGTTTGCGCTCGGGCAACAGGTGATAGCCGAGCAGCGGAATCAGTACCACCGCCGCAAGCCACGAGGCGATCAGCGCGATCGCCGACACTTCGAAGATCGAACGCGTGTATTCGCCGGTGCTCGACTTCGCCAACGCGATCGGCAGGAAACCGGAGACGGTGACGAGCGTGCCGGTCAGCATCGGAAACGCGGTGCTGGTGTACGCATAGGCTGCCGCGCGCGTGCGGTTCCAGCCTTGCTCCAGCTTCACCGACATCATTTCGACGGCGATGATCGCGTCGTCGACGAGCAGTCCCAACGCAAGCACGAGCGTGCCGAGCGACACCTTGTGCAGGCCGATATCGAACAGGTACATGCACAGCGCGGTGACGGCGAGCACCACGGGAATCGAGATCACGACCACCATGCCGGTGCGCACGCCGAGCGACACCAGGCTCACCACCAGCACGATCGCCACGGCTTCGGCGACGGCTTCGAGAAAGTCGTCGACCGAATGCGCGACCGCGTTCGGCATGCTCGACACTTCGACCAGTTGCAAGCCGGCGGGCAGCGCGCGGCGCAACTGGACCATCTGCTGATCGAGCGCCTTGCCGAGGCGGATCACGTCGCCGCCCGGCTGCATGGTCACACCGATGCCGAGCACGGCCTTGCCGCCGGAGCGCATTTGCGTGACGACGGGGTCGTCGTAGCCGCGTTTGATCGTGGCGATATCGCCGAGACGGAACGAGCGGTTGTTGATGCGAATCAGCGTGTCGGCGAGAGCGTTGACGTCCTTGAACTGGCCGGTGGGACGCACGAATACGCGGTCATCGGTGGTGGTCAGCGTGCCGGCTTGCGAGACGCTGTTCTGCGAATTGATGGCCTGGCCGAGTTGTTGCGGCGAGATGCCCAGACGCGTGAGCTGCGTATTGGCGATCTCGATATAGATGTGTTGATCGGGATCGCCGAAATAATCGACCTTGCCGACGCCCGGCACGCGCAGCAGCACCGTGCGCAGCTGGTCCGCGTAGTCGTGCAGTTGCGCGGCGGAAAAGCCGTCGCCTTCGAGCGTGTAGATGTTGGTATAGACGTCGCCGAATTCGTCGTTGAAAAACGGGCCTTGAATGCCTTGCGGCAGCGTGGCCGCAATGTCGCCGACTTTCTTGCGCACCTGATACCAGGTTTCGGGCACGTCCTTGACTGGCGCCGAGTCTTTCATCGAGAAGAACATCAGCGATTCGCCGGGGCGCGAGTAGCTGCGCACGAAGTCGATCGCGGGCGTCTCCTGCAATTTTCGGCCGATGCGGTCCGTGACCTGTTCCTGCACCTGGCGCGCGGTCGCGCCGGGCCAGAAGGTGCGGATCACCATCACGCGGAACGTGAAGGGCGGGTCTTCGGATTGCGCGAGCCGCGTATAGGCGAGGATGCCGAAAGCGGTGGCGAGCGCGATCAGGAAAACGACCAGCGCCTGGTGGCGCAGCGCCCATGCGGACAGGTTGAAGCGTCCCTCTTCAGGCGTGGTGCTCATGAAGCGAAGTCCTCGGGATGCAGCGGCGCGATCGCACGGACCTTCTCGCCGGCGGTCACCGTATGCACGCCTTGCAGCACGACGCGCTCGCCCTCCTTGATGCCCTGGCTGATCACCACGGTGCGCTCGTTGTAGCGCGTGACCGTTACTCGGCGCAGTTCCAGCGCGTTGTCCGCGGCGCGCACGATCCACACGGCGGGCTGCGTGCCGTCGTGGAACAACGCGGTGGCGGGCACCGTAAACGAGCCGTTCTGATTGGCCGAAGTGTTCGCCGACGCGGCGAGTTCGATATCCGCGGTCATGCCCAGACGCACATCCGGGCCGGGGTTCTCGAGCGTGAGTTTGGCGCGATAGGTGCGGCTTTGCGGATCGGCGGCGGGCGAGAGTTCGCGCACGCGCGCGGCGAACTTGCGTCCCGGCAGCGCGGCAAGCGTGACGTTGGCGGTTTGCCCGACGGAGAGCGCGGCGAGCGCGCTTTCCGGCACGTCGCACACCACGTCGATGTCGCCGCTCCAGGCGAGGTTGTAGACGGCCTGGCCCGCCGAGACGTTCTGACCGGTGTCGGCCTGCTCGGCGGTAATCACGCCGGCGTGATCGGCGGCGAGCGTGGTGTATTGCAACTGGTCTTTCGACAACGCCGCCTGCTGCGCGGCCTGATCGCGCTGCGCGACGGCGGATGCGTATGCGTTCGTGGTCTGTTCGAGCTGGGCAGGCGCAATCAGGTTCTCTTTCGCCTGCGCCTGATCGCGATCGAGTTGCTGCTTCGCATACACAAGACTGTGCTCTGCGGCGGCAAGCTGCGCCTGCGCGCTGGCAGCGTTCTTTTGCTGGTCGGCCGGATCGAGCCGGGCGACGATCTGCCCGTTCTTCACCACATCGCCGAGGCGCACGCGCCGTTCGACGATCTTGCCGCCGACGCGAAACGACAGCGGCGTCGAGTAACGGGCCTGCACTTCGCCGGGTAACGAGGCTGCCTGCGTCTCGCTGCCGTCCGCATGCACGGCGACAGCGACCACCGGACGCGGCTCGGGCGCGGCGGCTTCTTTCTTCGAACACGCGGCCAGCGTGACGACGCCGGCAAGAACCAGAACGAATGCTGCGTGGCGCGGGCTTACGGGACGGCCACGCCGACGCGACTGCGGGCGCATCGCGGGCGATGCGGGAAAACCGGGACGCTTCACAATTACCCCAACTGGAGACAGCGAACGAACACGGCAAGCCGCAGCGGCCCGCCAGCGAAGACGCGTGGGCCATTATGCAATTGGCATGCGCATCTGACTTCGAATGACGGTTTGCATTCTAATACACACCTGTATTTGAATGTTGGAGTGAATTCGGATTCTTTTCAGTGCTAGACTGGCGGCCATGAAACGGCAACGACTGACACGCGAGCAGAGCAAAGACCAGACGCGCGAGCGATTGCTCGACGCTGCGCAAGCCATTTTTATGAAGAAGGGTTTCGTTGCGGCGAGTGTCGAAGACATCGCGGCGGCGGCGGGTTATACGCGCGGGGCGTTCTATTCGAACTTCCGCAGCAAGAGCGAGTTGTTTCTCGAACTACTGCGGCGCGACCACGAAGTCATGCAGGCGGGGTTGCAGGCGATCTTCGCGGACGCGGCATCGCGTGAAGAAATGGAAGCACGCGTGCTGCGCTACTACAGCAATCTGCATCGCGAGAACAAGTGTTTCCTGCTGTGGGTCGAGGCGAAGTTGCTCGCGGTGCGAGACGGCCGTTTCCGGATTCGCTTTAACGCTTTCATGCACGAGAAGCTCGAGCAGTTGAGCGCGTATATCCGGGAGTTTTCGGCGCGTGTGGGCACGCCGATGCTGATGCCGCCGGAGACGCTGGCGATCGGCTTGATGGGTTTGTGCGACGGTGTGCAGTTTTTCTACACGGTCGACCCGCAGAACGTGCCGGCGGAGATGGCTGAAACGGTGCTGGCGGGTTTTTTTGCGCGCGTGGTGTTCGGGCGCGAACCGTAAGACGTAAAGCCGTAAAGCGCGGCGTCAGTCTGCCGGCAACTGCGCGCAAGCGTCGGCAACCGGCGTTGCGCAGACGAACGAATACTGCCCGCTATAGCGCAGAACCTCTTCGCCCACATGCAGCACCACCTTGATGTCCGGGCAACGTTCATACGCGATGAAAGCGGAACACGCCGCAGCGGACCAGCAGACCAATGAGAACGCGATTTTTTCGAACAGCTGAAAACGATGTGTCATAGCAATTAACGATTGATTTCCCTTTCGGGGGCTATGATACCAGCATCCTAGGGTTTATACCTACTCCAAATCCGTAATAAACCTTGCAAGAAACCGCCCGGAGTTGACGCGAGCGCTCTCGCAAACCTGTCCGGAATGTCATGTTCAGGTCAGGGTTGGGACATGATCGGGTCGATACAATCGGATCGTTGGGCAAACCCGCGCGCGCCTTGCCGCGCGGGTAGACACAGGCGTGAGGGTTGCGCCGGCCCGGCTTTACCGCGGCAGGAGTCGTCCCATGAACCAATTGCAGTCGATGCGCGTTTTCGTCAGAGTGGCCGACCTCGGTAGTTTCGTCCGTGCGGCTGGCGCGCTGGATCTTTCCACGGCGGTTGTCACGCGTCACGTCGCCGATCTGGAAGCGCGCCTCGGCACCCGCCTGCTCAATCGCACCACGCGCCGCCTCTCGCTGACCGAATCCGGCACGACTTACCTGGAGCGCGTGCGGCACATTCTCGACGACCTCGAAGGCGTGGAGCAGATGGTGGTGGCGCGCAATCACGAGCCGGTCGGCACTTTGCGCATCGTCGCGCCGGTGGTGTTCGGGCTGCATAGCCTCGCACCGGTGGTGCAGTCCTATGCCGCGCGCTATCCCGACGTCGTGCCCGATGTCACGCTCGCGGATCGCCACGTCGATCTGGTGGAGGAGGGCTTCGATGTCGGCATTCTCGTCACGCGGTACATGCGCAGCGCGAGTATCGTCACGCGGCGTCTGACCACCGGCTATATGACCGTCTGCGCGACGCCCGCGTATCTGGCGCAGCACGGCACGCCGACGCGGCCCGAGCATCTGCTCACGCATCCGTGTTTGAGCCGGCCGTCCGAGCAGGGCGGCGAAGAACGCGTCTTTACCGGGCCGGACGGCGAAGTCCGCGTGCGCCCCACGAATGCGATCGTTGCGAACAATACGGAAATGCTCCGGCAGTTCGCGCTGCTGGGCATGGGCGTGGCGATCCTGCCGAACTATCTGATCGGCCGCGATCTGGCGTCCGGGCGGCTCGTGCCGCTGCTCGCCAACTACCGTTTGCCGCAGATCGAAATCACGATCGCCTATCCGAGCCGCCTGCATTTGCCGGCGAAGGTGCGGACTTTCATCGACCATCTCGTCGAGCATTTCCAGCAGCAGGACCAGCACGCGCGCGATCCGCGCACCGTGACGCCGGCGCGTTCGGTGGCGGGGGCCGCGGAGGTGATGACGGACATGGGCGATTTTCTGGAGCCGGAATCGTCCGCCGATGCAGCGCATCCTATGCCCAAGGCCGCGCGCTCGCGGATTGCGGCGTCATCGCCGTTTTGATGTCGAGCGCGAGGGGCGTTGGCGTTCGAGGCGGCCCGCCAAGGTTGCCGACGAGGACATGCGCGTGCCGCGCAGACGATTCGTCGCATTCAAGTCGCTCGGCCGCCAGAGCCATGGCGAACGACGAGATTGCCTAAATCCACACGTCGTTCGCCGCGGTCCGTTCGCTGACTTCCTCGCCAGTATTCTTCACGCCGCGCGGCTCGATTAGCAGCAGCTTGACTTCGCGCTCGGCGTACGGCTTGTGCTCGGTGCCCTTCGGCACCACGAACATTTCCCCGGCGGAAATCAGCACGAAACCATCGCGCATGTCGATGCGCAGTTGCCCGTCGAGCACGATGAAGGTCTCATCGGTGTCGGCGTGCTCGTGCCAGATGAAATCCCCTTCGATTCGCACCAGCTTGAACTGATAGTCGTTCATTTCGCCGACCACGCGCGCCTGCCACTGGTCGTTGAAAAGCGCCAGTTTTTCCGTGAAATTGATGGCCTGATACGGCCGTTGAATGACTTGAGCGTCGGACATCGTCGTGCTCCTCCTGAGCGGTTATGTCAGGCTGGAAGCGTACGGCGTAACGGGCAGGCGGGTCTTGAACGTTTGTGCGCGCGGCCGTTCGGCGCCGCGCGATCAGGTATGCAGCCACTCGACGGCTCGACGGCTCGACGGCTCAACGGCTCAACGGCTCAACGGCTCAACGGCTCAACGGCTCAACGACTCAACGACTCAACGACTCAACGCGCGCCGGCGAGCCGACCATCTTCAGCCATTGCGCGGGCGCGACGCCCCATGCGTGCTTGAAATGCCGCGTCATGTGACTCTGATCGGCAAAGCCGCTTGCGGCGGAGGCGTCGGCTAGCGACACGCCTTTGAGCACCAGTTGCCGCACGAGATCGAGACGCCGCATGGTCAGATAGCGATGCGGACTGGTGCCGAACAGCGCGCGAAAATCCCGCGATAGACTCCAGCGGTCTCGACCCGCCGCGGCGGCAAGTTCGTCGAGCGTGACCGCGCGATCGAGCGACGCAAGCAGGTAATCGCGTGCCAGGGTCGCCGCGCGGTAATCCACCGACCGGGGCGCGTCCGGCGCGCCGGCCACCGCGGCGAGGGCGACGGCCAGATCGTGGAGCGCGCTGTCCTGTTCGAGCGGGTCGATGGCGCTATCCATCGCCTGCAACAGGCTCTCGGTGGCGGCAAAGAGGCGCGGATCGTTCGACAGGCCACCTTCCAGAAACGGCAGCGGCCTGCCGCCGAGCGCCTGCTGGAACAACGCCGGATCGACATAGACCATGCGGTAGTGGAAGCCGTCGCCGGTGCCGGCCTGGCCGTCGTGCGGTTCGTCGGGATGCAGCACCATCGTGCCGCCCGGCAGGCTGTTACGGATGCTGCCGCGATAGCGAAAACTCTGAACGCCGGCCAGCGTGCGGCCGATCGCATAGGTATCGTGCCGGTGCATCGCGTAGCCGGCCTGATGAAAGAAAGCCTCGATCCGCTCGATGCCGTTTGCACCGGCCGTCTGCGGCGAGCGGTAGATCCAGTCGGATTCGCGTTTCAGGCCAGGCGCGAGCCAGAGGGACGGCGGGCGGGAACGAGGCTGCGACGAACCCGACTCCTCGCTCATGCCCCGAGTCCCGGGCTGTAATTGCCGCTGATCAGGCGCGTGACCGAGTTCACGTCGACATAGTCCTGCTCCGGCAAGCCGTCGAGCATCGAGAGCACCTCGTTGCTCGCGCCGGCTTCGCGCGCGGCGTCCACGAGTGCGTCTTTGTTGGTTGGAAACTGGACGGCGCCCAGAATATCGGTGATCTGGAGGTCAATCGATTCGCCGGGAATAGCCGATGCGGTCATGCAAACGCTCCTCGTAAGACGGTTGGGCGTGGCGCTTGCCGCTGGTTGAAAGCGCGCGGCTGACGTAACGCAATGGATGCCGGCCCGCGCATGCCGGTGCTGTAGCACATGCGCGCCCTCGACCGCATTGCGGCCGTGAACGCCAGGCAGTGTAAAGCATGCAGCGCCGCGCACGTCTCTATGTGACAGGTCGCGTCAGGTCTGCAAGTGCTCGTTCTGCCCAGTAAAGCTCCGGTCGAGATGTCGCGATTTGGGCAGCGCGATATGTTCCCAATGTTGCGGACGATTGCTGTCCGCGGCGGCGACATCCGGCGCCGCGGGGGCAACGGGTGCGGCGTTGGCGCGTTCGGCAAGACTATTGGCGGTCATGCTGTCCGGCGCGGTATGAACCGGCGCGGCAAAACAAGAGGCTGACAGCGTCACCATGGTCAACAGCGTCGAGGTTTTCATCACCCGACCTCCTAAGCTCATGCGGCGCTGACAATGGAGCAAGCGCTGTGCCGTCCCCGCGTCGAAAGGACGGCCCATGCTAAACGTGACCTTGCGCGCTAATCCATGCTGAATGGCGGATTTTGCAGCGCACGCACGTTCACGACAAAGCGGTATTGCCGATTCCAGATGATGGCAGAAACGCGGCGACTTCGCAGCAGCGCCGTCGCGAACGCTCATGCGCTGGACATGTTGCGCCGCCTCAAGCACGGTTCCTAACGCAACGCTTCAAAGCGCGTCCACGGCCACGACGGTCTGTCGCGCATGTAGCCGTTCAGCCAGTTCCACTGCGGATGCCGCTTCATGAACGCCTGCGCGTCGAACGGCCGCCCGCACGGATGGCCCCAGCGCGCGCTGAACGCCATCTCGCGCGCCATTTCGCTGTCGGCCACTTTGCCGTCGTTGGCGCCCCATGGGTTGAACGGTCCGTGATCGGTGCCGCCGAAGCGCGCGTCGTCCAGTTCCAGATGCCCGCAGATGGTGCGCGAGCACGGGTTGTCGTTGCGATCGAGATAGACGTCGTGATGATCGGCGATCATTTCCTTGGCCAGTTCCACGTCGATCTTGCCGCGATGCATCTCTTCCAGTTGCATGAAACGCAGGCGCCGCGCGCCGTTCTTGCGCACATCCGTATAGTCTTCGCCTTCGCCTAGGCATTCCTGATTGCGGATCTTCAGATCGGTTGCGGTGTTGTAGCCGCTGTAGAAACCGTCCCTCGTGCTCTCGAAGCCGGAGAAGTGCAAACCCAGTTCGTAGCGCGCGATCTCGCCGGTCTTGGTGTCGCCCAGCAGCCAGCTATTCGCATAGCCGCCGTTATTGGCGATCGCGAACATTTCACACCATTCGCCGATGCTGTTCGCGTACTGCGATGCGCGCCGCGAGCGGTAGAACTCGGGCGCGCCGGCCGCGTTGTAGCCGGCGAAGTTGGAGATGGTGGTTTCCGTCACCATCAGGCCGGCCGCGGTCACCCAGAAATCCGTGAGGCTGGAGATGCAGCCGGGCAAGCCTTGCATGAGGATGCGGTGGCCCTGATCGGGCACGATGTCGAATACGACATTGAACGCGTCGCCGGCCGCGTAGCGGTCCCACGAGTTGTGTGCCATCACGATGCGACCGTCGCGGGTCGCGCGGCCGGTGGCGATGAACGCGCTGCAGTGGTGCCCGCGCCGTCCGCGCCACGGTTTCATGCCGAGGTTCGGCTGCTGCTGCGCCGCGTGGGCCGGCCACCAGCTTTGCAGCAGATCCATGTAGCCGTTCCACGCCAGTACTTCGGCGAATGGCAGCTTGGCGCCGTCGGCGATACCCTGGATTTCGTCGGCGAATTCGGTGTCGAGTTTGTTGGCGAACTGCGAGACCGCGGCGTCGACGAACGTGTCGAAGTCTTCGCCGGTGTCCCACTTCGCGAGGTAGCGGGCGGTGTGGATCGCGTTGCGGATTTCCGTGGCGAGCAACTGGCCGTGCTGCTCGCCGCGGTCGTAGGGCTCGCCTTCGATATGCACGAAAATCCAGCCCGCCTGGTCGCGGCGCACGGCATCGAGGGACGGTTCGCTCATCTTCGCTCCGATCGAAGGGCGGGCGTCTCGGTGCGCCCATTCTGGCGTAACGCGCGCTGCGGGCATTCGCCGCAGCAGTCTGTCCATTGTAGAGAATTTGCCGCGCTTTGCACGGCACGCAAAGCGACGGCGGGCGCGATCCTGGATGGCGTTGCGCGCGTCCCCTAACGCGTCGGATTCATGCGGAAGTACGCATCGAGCAGCGAGGTTTTATAGACCACGCCGGCCAGCGTAGGATGCGCGACGCTTTCGATCACCGGCAGTCGCTCGCCCTGAAACGCGAGAAAGTGCTGCAACGCGACGCCGAGCGGCATATCGGGCGTGAGCACGTCGAAATGCGGCTGCAGATAATCCGCCGCGGTCTTCGCGGTGGTGTCGCGCCCGTCGAGCAGGTCGGAGGTGATGTCCTTGAGCGCGACCACGCCGAGAAACGCGCCCGACTCGTTGGCCACGTAAAGATATTTCACCGGATATTCGAGAAACACGCGCGTCATGTCCTGCACGGTCGCGTTGGGCGGCACGACGGTTTCGGCTGGGCGGATCAGCTCGCGCATCTGCGTGGCGCGCAGGCGCGAGCGCTCCTGTTCCTCGTTGTGGCGCCGCAAGGTGATTTCGTACATGGATGTCTTGCCGATCGCGCGCGACACGAAATAGGCGACCACGCACGAGAGCATGAGCGGCAGCACCACCTGGTAGCTGAGCGTCATCTCGAAGATCATCAGGATCGCCATCAGCGGCGCCTGGGTTGCGCCCGCCAGAAACGCGCCCATGCCGACCATCGCATACGCGAACGGGGCCGACGTGCCGTGCGGCCACAGCGCATGCATGCCCTGGCCGAACAGCGAGCCGACCACCGCGCCGACGAACAGCGTCGGCGTGAACACCCCGCCGATCGCGCCGGAGCCCGCCGTGGCCGCCGTGGCGACGAGCTTGAACACCAGCACGAGAACGAGCGCGGTCCACGTCCACGGCGAATGCAGGATCGAGTTGACGACGCTGTAGCCGTTGCCCCACACCTCGGGCGTCCACACCGACAGAATGCCGACCACGAGGCCGCCGAGCGCGAGTCTCACGGGCAGCGGCACCGGCAGCTTGCGAAAGCTTTTCTTCGACACGTCGAGCAGGCGCAGAAACTGTGGAGCCGCCGCGCCGCACAACAAGCCGAGCGCGACGAACAACAGCACTTCGAGACCGGCTACCGGCGGAAACACCGGCATTTCGTACGGCGGCTTGTAGCCGGCGAATTCACGCATCGTGATGTTGGCCACCACGGCCGAGACCACCACGGGCCCAAAGCTTTCCATCGCAATCGAGCCGAGCACGATTTCGGTGACGAAAAACGCGCCCGCAATCGGCGCGCTATATGCGGAGGTGATCCCGGCGGCCGCGCCGCATGCCACCAGCAGACGCAGCCGCGACGGATCGAAATGCACCCAGCGTCCGATCAGCGAGGCGGCCAGCGCCGCCAGTTGCACCATCGGACCTTCGCGGCCGATCGACCCGCCGCTCGATATCGTGAACAGCGACGACACGCTGCGCCACAAGCTCAGCTTCACCGGCACCACGCCGTCGCCGATCGCGACCGCTTCCATGTAATCGATGTGGTTGCATTTGTCCGCATGCCGCTGCGCGATCAGCAGAAAGAAGCCGGCGATCAGGCCGCCGGCGGCGGGCATCCAGATCCGCACGGTCCACGGCAGGCTGCGCGCCATTTCGACGAAACTGCCGGCCTTGCCGACCACTGCGAATTGCAGCAGCGCGATGGCCTCGCGAAAGGCGATCGTGGCGAAGGCGCCCGCGACGCCGACCACCACCGACCAGACCAGCATCGTGTGGGCGTCGGAGAGGCGGAACAGATCTTGTGCGCGGGTGCGCAGCTTCAGCAGGAATGAAAGCACGTCGACGGTACGGGGCGTGAGAGTGGGTTGAAAAGCGCGCACGGCAACAACAGCGCGCCCGCTTCGGATGGCGGGCGCGCTACAGTCAGTGAGCGAAGGAAAATGGCGCGGCTCAAGCGGCCGCCTGGTCGAGTTCCGGATAGTGCCGGAAGATGCAGGCCTCGTTGTGTTCGATACGCCGGTCGGACTGCAGGTACGCGGCGATGTTCGGCCGCTCGATCACCGCATCGTGCAACGCGGCGAGCCGCGGATAGTGTTCGCCGAAGCGTTTGAGCGCGCGCGGAAACGCGTACAGCAGGCCGTCGATCAACTGGAACATGGACAGGTCGACGTAAGTGAGCGCGTCGCCCACCATGAAGCGGTCGCCGGCCGGATTCTGTTTCAGCACGCGCTCGAAGTACGACATGAACTTCGGAATGCGGTTGTCGATGAAGTCGTGCGCGCGCACTTTGGCGGCGTCTTTCTGGTCTTCGTAGTAAAGCGAACTGGCGAACGGGTGGTGCGTGTCGTGCGCTTCGGTGACCATGTCGGCGATCGTCAGTTGCAGGCCGTTGGCCACGTAACGCAGGCTTTCCACCGTGGGCGCGAGATTCAGCCGCGGGCCGAGATAAAACAGGATGTTGGCGGTCTGCGCGATCACCAGCTCGCCGTCTTTCAGGAACGGCGGCGCGAACGGCGGATACGGCTCGTCCTTGCTCTTCATCACCGACATCATCGCCTTCGTGCCCAAGCCTTCCGACGGTTCGCCGCGCGCCACTTCCACGTAGTCGGCGCCGGCTTCTTCCAGCGCGAGCCGCACGAATTCGCCGCGGCCCTGCAGGCCGTCCCAATAGTAGAGTTCCAGGCTCATCGATCGATCCTCATTCCGGTTGCATTGACAGCGCGCATAAGCGGACTGCATGAGCTGACGACGCCAGCAACCAGTATGCCGCGCGAGCGCGCCGCATGGGTCTCCAGAATGCGCAAAACCCCGCACGCGGCGGGGTGAGTGTGAAGGCGAGGGCGGCTTAGCCGAACAGGTGCTGGACAGTCCATGTGATACCCAGTCCGCCGGCAATCAGCCACACATACAGAATGAAGCCGGTGGTCAGTGCGCGGGGGCCGGCCTGCCGGATCTGCGAGATGCGTGTTTCGATGCCGAGCGCGGTCATGGCCATGGTCAGCGCGAAGGTGTCCAGCATGTTGAGCGTGCTGGTCGCGGCTTCGGGCAGCACGTGCAGCGAGTTGATCACGACGAAGGCGAGAAAGCCGAGCGCGAACCACGGAATCGCCAGCTTGCGGGGTGCGTGGGCACCGTCTGCCGAGCCGGCCGAAGCGGCGTTGCGGCGCGCGGAGCGGTTCACCCACATGCCGACCACCAGCAGCACCGGCACCAGCAACATCACGCGGGTCATCTTGACGATGGTGGCAATGTGCGTTGCTTCCGGGCTCACATTGCTGGCCGCGCCGACCACCTGCGCCACTTCATGGATCGTGCCGCCGAAAAAGAGACCCGCGCCAACCGTATCCAGATGCAGCCAGCCTGCGTTGAACAGCACCGGGTACATGAACATCGAGAGCGTGCCGAACAGCACTACGCTGCCTACGGCCATGGCGCTCTTGTGCGGCTTCGATTGCAGCGTCGATTCGAAGGCGAGCACGGCAGCCGCGCCGCAGATCGCGCTGCCCGCCGCGGTCAGCAAGGCGGTGTCGCGGTCGAGTTTCATGATTTTCATGCCGGCCCACGTGCCGATCACGAGCGTGCTGACCACGATCAGGACGGATTCCGCGAGGCCGGGCACGCCGACCTGAGCGATTTCCTGCAGGCTCACGCGCAGCCCGAAGAACGCCACGGCAATGCGCAACAGCTTGCGCGCCGAAAAGTTGACGCCGGCCGCCCAGCTGGCGGGCATGCCGTCGCGCAGCGCATTGCCGTAAATGGCGCCGGCCACGATGCCGACGATCAGCGGGCTCAGGCCGAGGCCGGCGATGGCCGGAATCGCGGCGATCCGCGTCACGGCGGCGGCGAACAGCGCGACGAAGAGAATGCCGTTGAGCTGGCCGCGGGTGGACAACCCGGCGGGCGACGTACTGGCGGCGGTGAGTTGAGCGGTGGACATGGTGCAGCCCTTTTCTGTGACTGACGAAGATTCGATGGGGCTAATCCTAAAGTAGATATATCGATATGAAAAATCATGATTTAGAATGTAAAGTATCGCTTGAGCCGATACTTGGACCATCATGACCCCGGACCAACTTATAACGTTTGCAGCCGTCGCCGAGCATCGCAACATCAGCCGGGCGTCGGTGGCGTTGCATCTGTCACAACCGGCCGTGTCGGGCCAACTGCGGCAGTTGCAGGACGAGTTCGGCGAGCCGCTGTATCAGCGCGACGGCCGCGGCGTGCGCCTCACGCCCGCGGGCGAGCAGCTCGCCAGCTACGCCACCCGGCTGCGCGACACGTGGCGGCAAGCCCACGCATACCGCGACGCTTTGCGCGGTCTCGAGCAGGGCTCCTTGCGAATCGGCGCGAGCACCACGCCGGCGAGCTACCTGCTGCCGTATCTGATCGCCGATTTCCATCGCCGTTATCCGGACGTGACGCTGCATACCGCCGACGGCAACACCACCGAAATCGTCGCCGCGCTCGGTTCGGTGGACATCGCAATGATCGAGGGACCGGTCGGCGAGGACCTGCCGCCGGACACCGCGGTGCATGCATGGCGCGAGGATGAAATCGTCGCGATCATGCCGCGCTCGCATCCGTTGGCGCAGTTGGGCGGCGGCGGCCCGGCCGACCTGGCGGCCTTCGGCGAGCATCCGCTGGTGCTGCGCGAGGCAGGTTCGGGCGTGCGGCAAATCGTCGAGCGGGCCTTCGCGCGGGCCGGCGTGCCGATGCGTGTGGCGCTCGAGATTGCCGGTGTGGAAGGCGTGAAGGAGGCGGTGCGGGCGGGCATGGGCATCGGCTTCGTCTCGGCGATGTCGATGCGGCACGAGGACCGTGCGCTGTGTCTGCTTTCGCTCAGCCCGGAGCCGCTCACGCGGCGGCTGTCGATTCTGGTACCCCATGCGAGCGCGCCGTCGCGGGTGGTGGAGCGATTTCTCGCACTGTGTCTGGACAACGGCCCTTGAAGCGAAACTGCCGTTGCCCATGCCCGGCACGCCTGGGGATTTCCACTATGGTGCATGACGCCGACCTCGGCGCACTATTCGGGCATCGTAAGCGCCTCGGCGCTTTTTTTCGAAGTGCATTTGGAACCGGTTCCAAATGCTGATGACAGCAACAGATTGAGTAAATTCGACATGGTTGATGCACCGGACGTGGTGATCGTCGCAAGCGCATTCGGAATGGATGCGGTCCGCACGGACGGCCATCTGAAGTGGGCGCGGGTGAGCAGGCAGGCTGGGGCGGCGGGTTTCGAAGTGCGCCGCGAACTGTTCGCCGACCAAGCCGACGCCACGCCGCACAACCTGCGCGTGCTGGGCAGGCAGATTGCGGAACTCGGTTTGTGGTCCGTGTACTCCACGCCGGCTTCGCTGTACACGGCGCACGGCAAGCTCGACGCCGACGCGTTGCGCCTCTCGGTCGAAGAAGCGATCGCGCTCGGCGCGCGTTTCGTCAAGTTGCAGCTGGGCGGTTTCGCCACCGACGCCAATGCCGCCGTGATCGCCGATCACATGCGCTGTGCGGAACTGCGGCTCGTCGTCGAAAACGGGCAATTGGCGCAGGGCGGCTCGCTCGCGCAATTCACCGGCCTGTTCGACGCGCTGACGCGCGAAGGTCACGCCGACGTGCTCGGCATGACCTTCGACATGGGTAACTGGGCATGGTGCGATGTCGCGCCGCTCGACGCCGCGTTGCCGTTGGCCGCGCATGTGGAATACATCCACTGCAAGACGGCGGTGGGCGAAGGGGCAAGGCGTTTTCCGGCGGCTCCGGCTGCCCACGACGCCCAATTCGCCGCGGTGCTCGACCATCTGCCGCGCCATGTGCCGCGCGGCATCGAGTTTCCGTTCGATGCGAGCCGTGTCGAAACGGACGCGGCGCATTACGTCGCGTGGCTGGCCGCCGCGTGAGCGGGAGGTAGGACCTGAGAGAGCAGCGGAGCCGAAAACAGCACGCTGCAAGAAGCACGCGGCGAAGGGCTCGCACGCAGCGAATGGTGCGCGGCAAGCAAGAAGCTGGCACGACGTAAAACATGCAGCGAAACATGCAGTAAACGGCGCAGCAAATGCCGCAGCAAAACACGCAGCAACGCGGAACAAGCAGGAGCAAAGCATGAGCAACACCAGCACACCACTCGATGTCATCACCTACGGCGAAGCGATGGCCATGTTCGTGGCCGCCGAAACCGGCCCGCTCGCGGGCGTCGGCCAGTTCACGAAGCGCATCGCCGGCGCCGACCTGAACGTGGCGATCGGTCTGTCGCGCCTGGGCTTCAAGGTGGGCTGGATGAGCCGCGTCGGCAACGATTCGTTCGGCCAGTACGTGCGCGACACGTTGTCGAAGGAAGGCATCGACCAGCGCTGCGTGAGCACCGACGAGCGCTATCCGACCGGCTTCCAGCTGAAGTCGAAAAACGACGACGGCAGCGACCCGGCGGTCGAGTATTTCCGCAAGGGTTCGGCGGCGAGCCATCTGTCGCTGGAAGACTACTCGGCGGACTACGTATTGCCCGCGCGTCATCTGCATCTGACCGGCGTGGCGCCCGCGATTTCGGCGAGCTCGCGCGAACTTGCGTTCCATCTGGCGCGTGAAATGCGTGCCGCCGGCAAGACGGTTTCCTTCGACCCGAATCTGCGCCCGACACTGTGGCCGTCGCGCGCCGCGATGGTCGAAGGGCTGAACGCGCTCGCCGCGCTGGCCGACTGGGTGCTGCCCGGCATCGGCGAGGGCGAGATTCTGACCGGCTATACGCAACCCGACGATATCGCGAAGTTCTATCTGGACCACGGCGCGCGCGGCGTGGTCATCAAGCTCGGCGCGCAGGGCGCGTATTTCCGCACTGCGGACGATGCCGCCGTGATCGCCGGCCAGCCGGTCGCGAAGGTGGTCGACACGGTCGGCGCGGGCGATGGTTTTGCCGTCGGCGTGGTCAGCGCGTTGCTCGAAGGCAAGTCGCTGCCGCATGCCGTGGCGCGCGGCAACCGCATCGGCGCGCTGGCGATTCAGGTGATCGGCGATTCGGAAGGGCTGCCGAGCCGCGCCGAACTCGACGCGCTGGAATCGGCCGACGCGCCGTCCATCGCCGCCGCAGCCTGAAGAGGCGCAAGTTTCGCAATCCGGCGCGCCGCGCCGGGCTGCTTCGATAACAGCAAGAGCGCTCGAACAGAGCGCCCCACGACCGTCCATCATTGTTTCGGGAAGCCGTCCAAGGAGACACCCCATGACTTCATCGCTTGCGATTCGCCGTTGGTGGACGATCATGCCGATCGTATTCATCACCTACAGCCTCGCTTATCTGGATCGCGCGAACTACGGTTTCGCGTCGGCCGCCGGCATCAACCAGGATCTCGGCATCAGCAAGGGACTGTCGTCGCTGATCGGCGCGCTGTTCTTCCTCGGTTATTTCTTCTTCCAGATTCCCGGCGCGATCTACGCGGAACGCCGCAGCGTCAAGAAGCTCGTGTTCTGGAGCCTGGTGCTGTGGGGCGGCTGCGCGGCGCTCACCGGCATGGTCAGCAATATTCCGTCGTTGATGGTGATCCGCTTCGTGCTCGGCGTGGTCGAAGCCGCCGTGATGCCGGCCATGCTGATTTTCATCAGCAACTGGTTCACCAAAAGCGAGCGCTCGCGTGCCAACACCTTCCTGATTCTCGGCAATCCGGTGACGGTGCTGTGGATGTCGGTCGTGTCGGGCTATCTGGTGCATTCGTTCGGCTGGCGCCACATGTTCATCGCCGAAGGCGCGCCCGCGATTCTGTGGGCGGTGATCTGGTGGTTCATCGTGCAGGACAAGCCGCAGCAGGTGTCGTGGCTCACGCAGCAGCAAAAGGACGACCTCGCCGAAACGCTGCGCGCGGAACAGGCCGCGATCAAGCCGGTGCGCAACTACAGCGACGCGTTCAGGACGCCCGCGGTGATCAAGCTGTGCGCGCAATATTTCTGCTGGAGCATCGGCGTGTACGGTTTCGTGCTGTGGCTGCCGTCGATCCTGAAGAACAGTTCGACGCTCGGTATGGTCGAAACCGGCTGGCTTTCGGCGCTGCCGTACCTCGCCGCGACCATCGCGATGCTTGCAGCTTCGTGGGCTTCGGATAAACTCAACCGCCGCAAGGTATTCGTGTGGCCGTTTCTGCTGGTCGGCGCGGTGGCTTTCGCGGCTTCTTACGCGCTCGGCTCCACGCATTTCTGGCTCTCGTATGCGCTGCTGGTGGTCGCCGGCGCCGCGATGTACGCGCCCTATGGCCCGTTCTTCGCGATCGTGCCGGAACTGCTGCCGAAGAACGTCGCGGGCGGCGCGATGGCGCTGATCAACAGCATGGGCGCGCTCGGTTCTTTCGTCGGCTCGTATGTGGTCGGCTATCTGAATGGCGCGACCGGGTCGCCCGCCGCGTCGTATGCATTCATGAGCGTGGCGCTCGTCGCCGCCGTGATTCTGACGCTGATCGTCAAACCGCAGGCGCAGGAACAGAACAACGTGTCCGCGGCTCGCCACCCTGTTGCAAGGAAAATAAGCTGATGAAGAAGATCGTCGCCTGGAAGTCGTTGCCCGAAGATGTGCTCGCGTATCTGCAACAGCATGTGCAAGTGGTGCAGGTCGATGCCGCGCAGCACGACACATTCGTGGCCGCGCTGAAAGACGCGGACGGCGGCATCGGTTCGAGCGTGAAGATCACGCCGGCCATGCTCGAAGGCGCGACGCGGCTCAAGGCGCTGTCGACTATCTCGGTGGGCTTCGATCAGTTCGACGTGGCCGATCTCACGCGCCGCGGCATCGTGCTCGCGCACACGCCGGACGTGTTGACCGAATCCACCGCGGACACGGTGTTCTCGCTGATTCTCGCGTCGGCGCGGCGGGTGGTCGAACTCGCCGAGTGGGTGAAGGCCGGGCACTGGCAGCACAGCATCGGAGCGGCGCAGTTCGGCGTGGACGTGCAGGGCAAGACGCTCGGCATCGTCGGGCTCGGGCGGATTGGAGGCGCGGTGGCGCGGCGCGCGGCGCTCGGCTTCAACATGAAGGTGCTGTACGCCAACCGCTCGCCGAACCCGCAAGCTGAAGCGGCTTACGGCGCGCGCCGCGTCGAATTGGCCGAACTGCTCGCCACTTCTGATTTTGTCTGCCTGCAAGTGCCTTTGACGCCGGAGACGAAGCATCTGATCGGCGCGGCTGAACTGAAATCGATGAAGAAGAGCGCGATCCTGATCAACGCCTCGCGCGGCGCGACCGTCGACGAAACGGCGCTGATCGAGGCGCTGCAAAACGGCACGATCCACGGCGCCGGTCTCGACGTGTTCGACACCGAACCGCTGCCGGCCGACTCGCCGCTCCTGAAGCTCGCGAACGTGGTCGCGCTGCCGCATATCGGTTCGGCGACGCACGAGACCCGTCACGCGATGGCGTTGAACGCGGCGGAAAACCTCGTCGCCGCGCTCGACGGCACACTGACCAGCAACATCGTCAATCGCGAAGTGCTTGCTCAATGAGCCGAACCACGCGCCAAGCCACGAGACGCCGATGAGCACGACCCCGCAGGCCGCGCCGCGCCGCGCGACGATCACCGACGTCGCGCGCGAAGCCGGCACCGGCAAGACCAGCATTTCGCGCTATCTGAACGGCGAGATGAGCGTGCTGTCGCCTGAACTGCGCGCGCGCATCGAGGCCGCGATCGCGCGCCTGAACTATCAGCCGAACCAGATGGCGCGCGGCCTCAAGCGTGGCCGCAACCGTCTGATCGGCATGCTGGTGGCCGACCTGACGAATCCCTACACAGTCGAAGTGCTGCAAGGCGTGGAAGCGGCGTGCCACGCGCTCGGCCTGATGCCGCTGATTTGCCATGCGGCGAACGAAGTGGAGATGGAGCGGCGCTATCTGCAACTGCTCACCACGTACCGGGTGGAAGGCGTGATCGTCAACGCAATCGGCGTGCGTGAGGAAACCCTGCGGCCCGTGGGCGGCGGCGGGATTCCGGTGGTGCTGGTCGACCGTCTGGTGGACGGGCTCGTCGCGGATATGGTCGGTCTCGACAACCAGGCGGCGGCCGAACTCGGCACGCGGCATCTGCTGGACAATGGTTTCGACGATATCTGGTTCGTCGTCCAGCCTTTCGAGCAGGTCAGCTCCCGGCAACTGCGCGAAGCGGCGTTTCGCGAGGCGATGAGCGCGCAGAGCGGGCAACCTGGACAGCGCGAAGGGAAGGGCGCCGCGCGCGGTCACACGCTCGTGCTGAATCTCGCGGACGCAGCCGAAGCCGAGCGCAGCCTTGCCGAACTGGACCGTGCGATCGATGCGGCGGCCCGCGCGCGCGAGGCTGCCGGCGGCACGGGCAAGTCCGCGCGCGTCGCGCTGTTCGCGGCCAATGCGCCCGTTGCACTGCGTCTCGCCTTGCATCTGAAAGCGCGCTATGGCGCCGACTGGCAGGCCCGCGCCGCGCTGCTTTCCATCGACGACCCCGACTGGGCCGAATTGACCGGCGTCACGACGATCCGCCAGCCGACCTACGAGATCGGCTACCGTGCGGTCGAGTTCCTGCATGAGCGCATCGAAGGCGTTCAGACGACCGCGCGCGATTGCCTGCTGCCTGGCGAACTGATCGTCCGCGCCTCCACTTTGCGCTGAATTCCCGCCGATCTGCGATCATTCGGGCTGCGGCGCGCAGTGGGTGCGCGCCGGTCATCGCAAGGAAACTCATGGTTGTTGCACCGCTTACCCTCTCGAGTCTCGCCCTCGCGACGCTGCTCGTCGCCGCTTTACCTTTCCTGATCTACCGCCGTCTGCGCCGGCCGCTCGCGCTCAAGCCGCGTGACGCCATCACCGGCGTGGCCGTGTTCGCGCTGTTCGCCATGGTGATCGAGCGCGCGTTGAACGACTTCGTGCTGCATCGGAACGAAGCGACCGCGACCTTTCTGTCGAATCCGGTCGCCTTCGTCGTATACGGCGCGCTTGCCGCGGGTATCTGCGAGGAAGTGGGGCGGTTCATCGGCATGCGGCTGCTGCTCAAACGCGCGGCGGCGAAGTCCGGCTCCACGGCGTTCACGGCGGGCAAGGGCGATAGCGGCGCGGATGGCACCGCGCTGACCTACGGCCTGGGCCACGGCGGCGCCGAAGCCTGGCTCGTCGGCGTGCTGGTGCAGATTCAATGGATTCTGTTCGCGATCTTCGAAAACCGCGGTGAACTGGACGGCTATCTGAGCAATCTGCCGACCGACTCGGTGATGCGCATCCATCTGATTCTCGCCAGCCTGACGCCGCAGACCGCCGGCATTTTCGCGCTCGAACGCATTGCCGCGCTGGTGTTCCAGATCGGCTTGTCGGTGTTGATGTGGCGCGGCTTGCGGGCCGGCTGGCGCGGCATCCTGCCGCTCGCGATTGCATTGCATGCGCTGGTGGACGTGCCTGCCGCGATGTTCCAGGCGCAACTCGTGCCGCTCGCGGCAGTGGACGCCGTGTATGCGGTCGGCGCGGTGATCGTCGCCGGGCTGCTGTTGCGGGCGTTCAGGCGTCCGGCGGTGGCGGCATGAGGGCTGCGCTCGATGGCCGCGTTTGATGGCCGCACGCCGGCCGCTTGATCGTTGCTTAATGGCCGTCTGATGACCGCTTGATGGCGCGCTCGGTGCGCGCGCCATGTTGAACCATTGGCCGTTCTCTACAATCGGCCTCCTTTCACGCCTATCCTTTTGGCACTCCCCATGGAAGCTTACCAATACGACTGCGCCAATCCCGAGTTCGAGGAACTGGCGCGCGTCATCAGCGATCTGTTTCCCGAGCAGACGCAGTTCATCCAGCGTGCCGCGGAAGACGGCACGCCGACGCTGGCGGTTCACTGGGTGGCGATGCGGTTCGGCGCAACGGCGCGCCGTATCGTGATGACCGTGGTGATTGCGCCGGCGGCGCTGGCGCGTTATCGCGCCTCGCCGGCGCGGCTGCGTGGCCGCGGTTTCGCGGTGCTGCGGGCGTATGTCGAGGCCTCGCTGGGTTCGCTGGAGGAACAGTATGCGAACGGCGAGGCGGTGCCGCGCGAAGTCACGATCGAACTCGGCGACGAGTTTGCGTGACGTCGGCGTCACGCAAACCGGCGCGGCTCAATCTCCGTCGTAGGGCTCGGCGATCTGATTGCCGGGGTGCTTCGCGTTGAATTCCTCGCGTATCTTTTCCTTGAGGTTGTACGTGTCGGTTTCGCGCATGCGGGCGTCGTACTGATCCGAGATTCCGCCGAGGATGAGCCCGGTGGTCGCAAGCGCGAAAGACAGGGCCGGCCCGACTACCGGCACGAATCCAATCATGCCGCTCGTCAGATTGATCACGGAGGCGCCGAAGTCCATCCGGTCCTGTGGCGTCAGCTTGCCTGCCTTCTGCTTTTGCAGATACGTGTCCAGCGCGACGCCAAACGATGCGCCGCCAAGAGCGGTATTGATCGCCGCCGGCACCATCTGCATGCGCAGCGGCTTGGATATCTTCATCCAGTCGGGCCAGCTGTCGGTTTTCGAGAGTATGTTGGCCTGGCGCTTCGCAAAGAAATCCGTGTATTTGTCGGACCACTCCTTCAGCTTCGATGGACGCTGGCTTGCGGGCGTATCCCTCAGCAGTTTGCCGAGGTCGCCGAAAGCCGTCCTCGAATCGGTCAGCGCGTTTTCCCGCTCCTGCATGGCGCTGTTGAACTGGTCGTAGGCCGCGTGCTTCAGGCCCGCCAGCTGATCGAGCTGCTTGCCGAGTTCGAGCGCCTGCGGCTTGCCCGACTGGCGTGCGGCGTCTGCCGTATCGAAGCCCTGGCTCTTGAGTTGGGCGATGACGTCCCGTGCCTTGGCGTCGATGGTCTTGATATTCTCGTGGGCGTCGCTGGCCGCATCGGTGGTCGAGCTTTTCAGTTTTGTCGCGAGGTTCTGCATTTCGAAATACTGGGGGGCGAGATCGTTCGTCGCGTCCTGTATTTCAAGTTGCTGCACGTCGGGATTCGTTTTCGCGAGCTTTTCGATGACGTCGTCGCGCAAGCTTTGTTGTTGCTGCGCGAGCTGGTCGTTGATGTGTCCGGTGGTTTGCTTGTCGAGCGCGTCGATTTCGTCATCGAGCTTGCCGTGCGGATCGAAGTCGGCAAAGTTCGCGGAGCCGCTCGGTCCGGCGACCGGTTGCGGAGCGCCTTGCGTCGAGCCGCTTGGTCCGGCGACCGGTTGCGGAGCGCCTTGCGTCGCGCCACTGGGTCCGGCGACCGGTTCCGGCGCACCTTGCGTCGCGCCGCCCGGGCCTCGCCCTGCCTCGCCCGTGGATCCGCCAGTCGCGGTGCCAGGTTGCCTCGCTGTTTGCAGCGTTCGTTTCGCCTGTTGCAGCTTGACCAGGTGATTGCCCAGATCGGTGCCGCCGCCGATGGTGAGTTCGTTGATGCCCTGTGCCGTGGTCGCGCCCGCCGTGATGAAGTCCTTCGTCGGATCCTGACCTTTATGCAATTTCTCCATGCCGGACAGAAAAGACAGCCCGCCTTTCGTGAAATAACTCGCGGCGGCATTCAGACGAGTACCCGTCAGAATGCCCACGCGACCATTCGGTCCCAGAGGATCGAGCACGCTCTGGTTCGGCCGCTGCCACGCCGCGAGAGGCGTGTTCTTCAGGAGGGCGGAATTGTTGAAGCGCGCTTCGTCGAAGATGAGCGCGCGTGCATAGGTGCTCGCCGCCTTGCCATATTTTCCGTAGGTTGAAGCGGCATCCGCATGATGAGTGAGCGCGGACAGGTCGACGTTGGCCTTCTGTCCGATGGTGTCCAGCGACTCATCGCCTTTGGCGTTCTGCAGGGCAGTTTTGAGCCGGCCGATCTTCGACTGCAGTTCGGGCGTCGGTTTGTCTGATGCGTTCAATTGCCGCACGCGGTTATACGTCGACGCGGCCGCGATCAGGTGGTCGGTCGTATCGCGGCCCTGGTCGATATCCTGATCGACCGCGGCGAGCGACGCATTGAACGTCTCCATATCGGCAGCGACCTCGTTGCCGATGACCGCCTGCGTCGCCATGGCGTTAGCCTCGACATCGATCGTGCTGGCGGCTGCCGCCGCGCCGACCTCCCCGGAGGGCAACTGCGGAGCGGCCTTTATCGACGCGTCGGCTTTTGCGATGGGCGTGGATGGTTGAGCCGGGTTCTGCCGGTTGCCGACATGCGCTGGAGCGCCGCGATTCTGCGAGTTGGGTGCGTTGTCCTGAAGATCCGACATACCGTCGGGCGGGAACGGATAAGAGGCTGCATTGACTTTCATTGAAACTCCTGCAGGAAGGCGCCTCGTACAGTCACATCGTCATGCCGCCGGCGCACGTTGAGCGGTGTCCCATGCTCGCGCCGCCTGACCGTCCGGCGGAGGTGAATAAACATTTTTGTGACATAAGTTTCGTTGGTCCGGGTAAGCAAAAATTAATTAGATATACGGAATCTCGATCCGGGATGCACAACATTCAATTAGAATGCCGAACCAAGAAAATAACGAAGCGTGGCCCAGCCGCGCACTATCAATACAATCACCAGGGGACATGCAGGAGCATAAAGACCGATGACAAATCTCAATATTCCGGCGGCAGTATCCACACAA
>NZ_JARESR010000056.1:0-27296 GCF_046028015.1 Paraburkholderia sp. RL17-383-BIF-A
ATACAGTTTCTTCATCAACGGGTTGACGAAACGCCAGCCGATGGTCGTGTCATAGATTTCGGCCTGACGCGAGAACGCGCTGGTCGCCTTACCCATAACAAACGGCGCGCGGCTCATGCTTTCCACACCGCCCGCCACCATCAACGCGGCCTCGCCCGACTTGATGGCGCGCGCGGCAATGCCGACGGCGTCCATGCCCGAACCGCACAGACGATTCACCGTCGTGCCCGGCACGCCTTGCGGCAAACCGGCCAGCAACAGCGACATGCGCGCGACGTTGCGGTTATCGTCACCGGCCTGGTTCGCGCAGCCGTAGATCACGTCGTCGATCGCGTTCCAGTCGACGTCTTTGTTGCGCTCCATCAGCGCTTTGAGCGGCACCGCGCCCAGATCGTCGGCGCGCACCGACGACAGCGATCCCGCATAGCGGCCGATGGGGGTGCGAATCGCGTCGCACAGGAATGCTTCGGTCATGTGATGTCTCCAGTTGATGTGCTGCGTGCGCCACGCCACGAGCGGATTGCCGGCGTGGCGCGGGCTGGATGCACGGATGCACGGATGCGCCGGCCCGGCGTCCCGCAAGAGAATTCGAACGCGACGGGAAGCGGCTGCAAAGCAGCCCTCACGTCAGATCAGCTTAACGCAGATGATGAACAGCGGGTTCGAGATTCGGGAAATTTGTTCTTTATACGAACATACGGTCATATATCGAACAACTAGCCTCGATAATAGGCGCGCGGCCGAAACCATGTCAAGCGCGGCCACGCCGGCACCAGGGAATACGTGCAGGCCGCGAAGCTGGTCGAAAAGGATCAGACGATTGACGCGCTCATGCCGGCGCGCCTGTGTTCACGGCGCCGGCACGAGGCTCGAGGACAGCTCAAAGACAGCTTGGGGATCGCTGGAGGATGGCCCGGAGAGCGCTCCGGGGTCCGCGACTACCGGATCTGGATGTTCTCGTCCGCGACATAGCTGCGGATCACGTCGGCAAAGCTGCGCTCGCCGCTCAACCCCAGCCTTTCGGCGCGCGACGTATCCCACCGGCCCGGCCAACTGCCCACGATTTTTTCGACCCGCTCATCCCGCTCCCAGACGATGCGCGCGGCGGCGGCGTCGCCCGCGACTTCGCGCAGCGCGGCGACCATCTCGTCGACGCTCACTGAAATGCCCGGCAGGTTCAGCACACGCTGGTTGCCGAGCGCGGCGGAGTCGAGTTCGAGTCCGGCGATCAGGCTCTCGATCGCCTTGCGCGGCGACAGCAGCCACAGGCGCGTCGAGCCCGCGACCGGGCACACCGCCGCTTCGCCGTTCAGCGGCTCGCGAATGATGCCGCTCGCGAACGACGAAGCCGCCGCGTTCGGCTTGCCCGGCCGCACGCTGATGGTGGGCAGCCGCAACACACGGCCGTCGACGAAACCACGCCGCGCGTAATCGTTGAGCAGCAACTCCGCGATCGCCTTCTGCGCGCCATATGACGACTGCGGATTCAACGCCGTATCATCCTGCACGACCTCGGGTAACGCGCCGCCATACACCGCCACGGAGCTCGTGAACAGCACACGCGGCCGGTGGCCACGCTGCCGGCACGTTTCCAGCAGCAGCCGTGACGCATCCAGATTGATGCGCATGCCGAGATCGAAGTCCGCTTCGGCCTGCCCGCTCACGATCGCGGCCAGATGAAAGATCGCCGAAGTCTGGTCGTCGATCACGCGTTCGAGCACGCTGCGCTCGGCGATGTCGCCGACTTCCGTGCGTACACGCTTGTCGTCGAAATTGTTGGCTTGCACTACGTCGAGCAGCACCAGCTCGGTAATCGTTTGCGGTGTGCCCTGCTTGTCTTTCAGGGAACCGCGCGCGAGCAGTTCACGCGCGAGACGCTGGCCGAGAAAACCCGCGCCGCCGGTAATCAGTACTTTCATGATGGGTTGTGTCCTTGTTAGCGGTTCGCGTTCAGATACGGTTTGAGCCAGCCGAGACCGGCCGAGGTGCCTGCGCGCGGCCGGTATTCGCAACCGATGTAGCCGTCGTAACCGAGCGAGTCGATCAGGTCGAGCAGATACGGATAATTCAGCTCGCCCGTGTCGGGCTCATGCCGTTCCGGCACGCCCGCGATCTGAATGTGGCCGATGCCCGCCATATCGCGTTTGAGTTTCACTGCAAGGTCGCCTTCGACGATCTGGCAGTGATAACAGTCGAACTGCACCTTGAGGTTCGGCGCGCCGACTTCCGCGCAGACCGCTTGCGCTTCGTCCTGACGGGTCAGAAAGAAGCCCGGCATATCGCGCGTATTGATCGGCTCGATCACGACCGTAATGCCTTCGGCTTGCGCGGCCTTCGCGGCATACGCGAGATTGTTCAGATACACCTCGCGATGCTTCGCGCGCGGCTGATCCGCGCCGATCAGGCCGGCCATCACGTGCAGCTTGCGATTGCCGATCACGCGCGCGTAGTCGAGCGCCATTTCGATGCCGCGCCGGAACTCGTCTTCGCGTCCCGGCAGCGAGGCAATGCCGCGCTCGCCAGCGGCCCAGTCGCCAGGCGGCGCATTGAAGAGCGCTTGCGTCAGACCGCTCGCCACAAGGCGCGATTTGATGTCGGCAGCGGGGAAATCGTAGGGGAACAGAAACTCGACCGCCTCGAAGCCGTCTTTCGCTGCGGCGGCAAAACGGTCGAGGAACGCGTGCTCGTTGTACATCATCGTGAGATTGGCGGCGAAGCGAGGCATGGCAGCAACTCCTTGAAAACGGTGTGATCCCGCGCGCGGCAGCGACTCATGCCGCACGCGCATATCGATTTATCGGTTGACCAGCTTGGGCGGCGTGAGCCACGTGGCAATCGCGCCGATCACGAGCATGCCGGCCAGCACGTACATGCCGGTCTGCGTGCTGTGGGTGAGGTCCTTCAGATAGCCGATCATGTACGGGCTCGCGAAACCCGCGAGATTGCCGATCGAATTGATGATTGCAATGCCGGCCGCGGCGGTCGCGCCCGACATGAACGCGGTCGGCAACGACCAGAAGAGCGGCGCGCAGGTCAGCACACCGGCTGCGGCCAGCGAGAGAGCCACGATCGAGACCACCGTGTTGTCCGCGAAAGAAGCCGCCACCGTGAAGCCGATCGCACCGAACAGCGCCGGCACGATCAGATGCCAGCGGCGCTCACGGCGCTTGTCGGCGCTGTGGCCCATCAGATTCATCACGACGATCGCGCACAGAAACGGAATGGCGCTCAACAGGCCGATATTGAATGCGCCCGTCACACCGGTCGATTTCACCAGCGTCGGCATCCAGAACGTCAGACCGTATTGTCCGGTCACGAACGCGAAATAGATCAGCGACATCCACCATGTACGCGGATCGCGGAACACCGCGCCGACAGAATGTTTCTGCGCCTTGTCCCGCGGTTGCGCAGCGGCGATTTCATCGGTGAGCAACTGCTTTTCGCGTTCGCTCAGCCACTTCGCGCTGGAAATGCCGTTGTCGAGATACAGGACCGTGGCGATACCGATCGCGATGGCGGGGATCGCTTCGATCAGGAACATCCACTGCCAGCCCGCGAAACCCGAGCTGTTGTGGAAGGTCTGCATGATCCAGCCGGACAGCGGATTGCCGAAAATGCCCGACACCGGAATCGCCGACATGAACACTGCGATAATCTTCGCGCGCCGATGCGACGGAAACCAGTAGGTCAGGTACAGGATCACGCCGGGATAGAAACCGGCTTCGGCGAGACCCAGCAGGAAACGCAAGATATAGAACTGCATCGGGGTCTTCACGAACACGAACACCGCCGAGAGCAAGCCCCACGTAATCATGATCCGCGCGATCCAGATGCGCGCGCCGATCTTGTGCATCAGAATGTTGCTCGGCAACTCGAACAGAAAGTAGCCGATGAAGAACACGCCGGCGCCGAGGCCGAACACCGTTTCGCTGAACGCCAGGTCCTGCGACATCTGCAGTTTCGCGAAGCCGACATTCACGCGGTCCAGATAGGCGACCACATAACACAGCATCAAAAACGGCACGATGCGCCAGAACACCTTCTTGTAGGTGTGCTCGATTTCAGCGGCGCCGGGTTGTCCCGCGGCGGCTGTAACCGGGCGGCTGGATTCGGCCTGATATGAGTTCATGCATTGTCTCCTTGAATGGATGGCCCGACGCGGCGCATCGCGCGCGGCCGGGCTTTGTTTTGTCGGCTTCTTCTACCAGCGCGCTCCGAACACGCTGCGCAGTTCTTCGAGTGCGGCTTCGTCGAGCGGTGTGGGCCGTGGCTGGGTCATCAACCACAAACGCGCGGTTTCTTCGAGTTCTTCGAGCGCATAGGCGGCTTGCGCCACCGAACGCTCCCACACCACCGGACCAAGACGCTCCAGCAGCACGGCGCGAACGCTATCGGCGAGCGCGGCGATCTGCTCGGCGACTTGCGGATCGCCGGGGCGCTCATAACGAATCAGGGGGACGTGGCCCACTTTCATTACGTAATACGGCGTGATGGGCGGCAGCACGTCGGTTTCGCGCCAGACGCCCGCGAGCGTCAACGCGACCAGATGCGTCGAATGGGTATGGACGATGCCGCGCGCTTCGCTATTACGCGCATAGATGCCGCGATGCAGCGCCAGCGTTTTCGACGGCCGGCCGCCTGACATTGCGTTGCCGGCGAGGTCTACCTTGGCGATGGCGGCGGGATCGAGCCGGCCAAGACACGCATCGGTCGGTGTAATCAGCCAACCGTCGTCGAGCCGCGCGCTAATGTTGCCGGCCGTGCCCACCGTGTAGCCGCGTTGATAGAGACTCGCGCCGGTCACGCAGATTTCTTCGCGAACGCGCGCTTCATTCGTCGTGTGAACTGCGGGCGCGCCACTCATTGCACATCTCCGTCCAGATGCCGCAGCGCCTTTTCGAAGAAGTCCGTCGTACCGAAGTTGCCGGATTTCAAGGCGAGCGCAAGCGGCTCGGCGCCGGTCGTCGCGGTAGCCGGCACGCCGGGATCGATCTGCGCGCCGATCCGCAGCGTGTGCACGTCGAGCGCCTGCACGACCGCGCCCGAGGTTTCGCCCCCCGCCACCACGAACTTGCGCACGCCACGCTCGCGCAAACCACGCGCGATCGACGCCAACGTGTTTTCGACCAGATGCCCCGCTTCGTTCACACCGAGCTGCCCTTGCACTGCCTTGACTTCGTCGGGCGTCGCGGTCGCATAGATCAGCATGGGCTCGGCTTTGTCGAGGTACGGCTGCGCAAAGGCCAAAGCCTGTTCGACCACGGCTTCGCCGCGCGCCGCCGCGAGCGGATCGATGCGAAACGCGGGCCGTGTGGCGCGCCACTGCGCCACCTGGGCATTGGTCGCTTTCGACGCGCTGCCGGCCAGCACCGCGGACAAGCCGTCGACTCGCGGCAACTGCGCGGCGTCCGCCTGTTCCGCCAGCAAACCCGCGCGGCGAAAGTTGGCAGGCAAGCCCAACGCGACGCCCGAACCGCCGGTGATCAGCGTGAGATCGGCGCAGGCTTCGCCGAGTACGTAAAGGTCAGCGTCGGACACCGCATCGGCAATCGCCATGCGCACGCCTTCGTTGCGCAATGTATCGAACCTTTCGCGCACCGCCGACACGCCTCGCGCCACGGCGTCATAACGCACGAGACCGACTTTCGATCCGGTCTGACGTTGCAGCACGCTCACGAGGTTCGCATCGCGCATCGGCGTGAGCGGATGATTTTCCATGCCCGACGCGTTGAGCAACGCGTCGCCGACAAACAGATGGCCGCGAAAGATCGTGCGGCCGTTCTCGGGAAACGCGGGACACGCAATCGTGAATGCGCCGGTCGTGCTGTCGGCGGACAACGCGTCGAGCAGCGCATCCGTCACCTGGCCGATATTGCCCGCGTCGGTCGAATCGAAGGTCGAGCAGTATTTGAAGAAGAACTGGCGGCACCCTTGCGCACGCAACCAGTCCAGCGCGGCAAGCGATTGCGCGACCGCGTCGGCGGCGGGAATGGTGCGCGATTTCAGCGCGACCACCAAGGCGTCGGCCTCGAGCAGGTCATTCGATGCGGGCACGCCGATGGTTTGCACCGTGCGCATACCGCCGCGCACCAGCATGTTGGCCAGATCGGTGGCGCCGGTGAAGTCGTCGGCGATGCAGCCGAGCAGCGCGCGTTTCGTAAGTGTCGTCATGGCGCTCCTCCTGCTTACTTCGCCGCCGGCACGTCGATGCCGGGGAAAATCTTGATCACCGCGGAATCGTCTTCACCACCGTGGCCGGCCGAAGACGCCATCATGAACATCTGATGCGCCGCCGCCGACAACGGCAACGGGAATTTCGAGCGGCGCGCGGTATCGAGCACGAGGCCCAGATCCTTGACGAAAATATCGACGGCCGAAAGCGGCGTGTAGTCGCCGTTGAGAATGTGCGGCACGCGGTTTTCGAACATCCACGAATTGCCCGCGCTGTGCGTGATGACCTCGTACAGCGCATCTGGATCGACGCCTTCGCGCAAGCCGAGCGCCATGGCTTCGGCCGCCACCGCGATATGCACGCCGGCCAGCAACTGATTGATGATCTTCACCTTCGATCCCGCACCGTGCCCGGAACCGAGGCGGTACACCTTGCCGGCCATCGCGGCCAGCACGTCCTCGCAGGCGGCATAGGCCGCCGCGGGGCCGGACGTCATCATGGTCATCTCGCCGGAAGCCGCGCGCGCCGCGCCGCCCGAAACCGGTGCGTCGAGCATCTGCAAACCAGCGGCCTCGATCCGCTTGCCGAGTTCGATTGCGAAGTCCGGCGCCACGGTCGCACTGGCGATCACCACGCCGCCCTTTTTCATCGCGGCGAGCGCGCCCTGCTCGCCGAACAGCACGGCTTCGGTTTGCGCGGCATTCACGACCAGCGTGACGACCACCTCGCACTGCGCGCCGAGTTCGGCCGGTGTCGCGCAGCCCACACCACCTTCAGCGACGAACGCATTCAGGATCTCGCTGCGCAGGTCGCACGCGTGAACCCGAAAACCCGCGCGCAGCAGCGAACGCGCGACACCCAGGCCCATTGCACCAAGACCGATGACACCAACATTTCTGGACATGCTTGACCTCTATGAATTCGTTGAACACCCGGGCCTGAATCCGGGCGCTGAGTCTGAGCACTGAAGCTCAGCAAA
This sequence comes from Paraburkholderia sp. RL17-383-BIF-A, assembly GCF_046028015.1. NCBI lineage: Bacteria > Pseudomonadati > Pseudomonadota > Betaproteobacteria > Burkholderiales > Burkholderiaceae > Paraburkholderia > Paraburkholderia sp. RL17-383-BIF-A. The sequence continues at coordinate 7,152 of NZ_JARESR010000056.1, forward strand.
TCCCCGCTTCCGCGAGACGCCGTGCCGCGTTGTACATATGCGTTCGTGCCGCATTGCGCGCCGCCATCGGATCGCCGGCCCGAATCGCGGCGGCGATCGCGGCATGCTCTTCGCGCACCTGACGCGAAAAGTCCTCGCGCAACGCTTCGTTGCGGCGCGTGACGACCGTGCCGGCCTCGAGGTACTGGTTCAGGAACGTGAGGGTTTTGAGGAAATACGGATTGCCGGTGGCCGCGGCGATCGCGCGATGAAAGGCGACGTCTTCAGCCACGCCGTCCTCGCCTTCGGCCACGGCTTCGTCGATCTTTGCGAGCGCCGTGTCGATCGACACCATGTCAGCGTCGCTGCGGCGCATGGCGGCTTCCGACGCGACTTCCGCCTCGATCGCCCGGCGCAACGCGAGAATCTGCACCACCGAGCCCGGCTCGACCGCTTCCGCGTAATCGATACGCAACGGCCGGATCGCACCATGCGCGGCGATGAACACGCCGCTGCCCTGGCGCGGTTCGACCACACCCTCGTTCTTCAGCCGCGAGATCGCCTCGCGGATCACCGTGCGGCTCACGCCGAATTGCTGCGCGAGCACGGCCTCGGTGGGCAGCTTGCCGCCGCGCTTGAAGGTGCCTTTGTCGATCTGCTTCAGCAGCTGTTGCGCGACCGTGTCGCTCAGCGCTCGCGCAGGAATCTTGTCGAACATCCATGCCTCGATTGATCATGTTATCGGGTCATCATACAAATTTTCGATGCAGCCTGCATCCATGCAAACCCTGGCATTTTTGAGCATCAGGCGGCGAAGTTGGCGAAACAGAAGGCTTAAGCTATCGTCACGCCTTTGCGCCGCATCGTGCCGGGTGAACCGGCGCGGCGCGTGCCCGCCCTTCCTCGAACGCACCTTTCAAGGTCCATGAGCCCAGCCCTGCCGCCGTCTTCCGCCGTTCCCGCCAGCGCCGAACCGGCCCCGGACAAACCGGGCGACTCCTATGTGCAGTCGTTCGCGCGCGGCCTCGCCGTGATCCGCGCGTTCGACGCCACGCGCCCCGAACAGACGCTCACGGATGTCGCCGCCGCCACCGGCCTCACGCGCGCCGGCGCACGCCGCATTTTGCTGACGCTGCAAACGCTCGGTTATGTGGAAGCCGAAGGGCGCCTCTTTCGCCTCACGCCGAAAATTCTCGACCTGGGCTTCGCGTATCTGACCTCCATGCCGTTCTGGAACCTCGCCGAGCCGGTGATGGAGCAACTGTCGGCGCAGGTTCACGAGAGCGTCTCGGCGGCCGTGCTCGATCGCACCGAGATCGTCTACGTGCTGCGCGTGCCGACGCACAAGATCATGACGATCAACCTGTCGATCGGCAGCCGCTTGCCGGCGTATTGCACGTCGATGGGCCGCGTGCTGCTCTCCGCGCTCGACGAAGAAACACTCGAGGCGACGCTGAATTCGGCGCCGCTATACGCGCACACGCCGCGCACGGTCACTGACAAGGAAGAGTTGAAGAAGCTGATCGCGCAGGTTCGCCGCCAGGGCTGGGCGATTGTCGATCAGGAGTTGGAGGGTGGATTGATTTCGCTGTCCGCGCCGATTCGCAACCGGCAGGGGCGCGTGATCGCCGCGATGAATATCAGCGGCAATGCGCAGCGCAATTCGGCCAGGCAGATGGTGAAGGCATTTCTGGAGCCGCTGCAGCACGCCGCGCAGAACGTCTCGGAGATGGTGGCGAGGCGCGGCTGACACTAATGGACTGACTGACGGGCGCCGCGCGATGCCGGCGCTCTGTCCGATCGATCAATCGATCGGCTGTTCCGCGGTTTCCTTCAGCATCGACACCGCGATCAACGACACTACGACGCAGGCCGCCACGTACCCGGCCGGCGCCAGCTTGCTGCCCGTCAGCTTGATGAGCCACGTCGCAACCAGTTGCGCGGTGCCGCCGAACACGCAGACACTCAACGCATAGGCGATCGAAATGCCGGTGGCGCGCACGCGCCGCGGAAACGACTCGCACATCAACGCGAATTCAGACGCCGAGCCCATCGAATAGAACAGCAGCATCAGCGCGGTCAGCGACATGATGACGGGCAACTGCGGAAAGCGGTTGATCAGCATGAAAGCCGGAAACAGCAGCAGCACCAGCACGCCGCGTCCGAACAGGATCGGCCGCTTGCGGCTGCCGATCCGGTCCGACAGCATGCCGAACAGCGGGCACGTAACCAGCATCACGAAGCCCGAGGCGACGCCCACCAGCATCGACAGCGACATCGGCAGGCCGAGCGTGTGGATCGCGTAGGTCGGCATGTAGAAGGTCAGGATATAGGTCGAGACCGTGCCGCCCATCACCGTCAGCGTGATCAGGATCAGCGGGCGCAGATGCTGCGTGAAGAGTTCGTGCAACACGCCGCGTTCGATCGCGTGGCTGTGCGCGCTGGCCGCGTCGTCGGCCAGACGGCGGCGCAGGTACATGCCGACCGGCGCGATCAGCACGCCGAGCAGGAACGGAATGCGCCAGCCCCAGCTTTCCAGCGATTCCTTCGGCAACGCGCCGGACAGCGCTGCGGCGATGCCCGAGCCCATCAGCGCCGCGCCGCCTTGCGTGGCCAGTTGCCAGCTCGCACGGAAACCGCGCCGCGTGCCGCCGCCCTGTTCGAGCAGCGTGGAGGTGGCCGCGCCGAACTCACCACCTTGCGAGAAGCCTTGTACGAGACGCGCCAGCACGATCAGAAGCGGCGCCGCAAGACCGATTTGCGCATAGGTCGGCGCAATCGCGATCAGGCCGGTGCTCACCGCCATGAGCATGATGGTCAGATTCAGCGCGGCTTTGCGGCCCTTGCGGTCCGCGTACACGCCGAGCATGACGCTGCCGAGCGGGCGCGTGATAAAACCTGCCGCAAAGGTCGCCACGGAGAGCAGCAACGAAGTAGTCGGGTCCGCCGACGGGAAATACAGCTTGCCGATGATCACGGCAAAAAACCCGTACACGGTGAAGTCGAAGAACTCGAGCCAGTTGCCGATCACCGCGGCGGCAATCGCGCCGCGGCTGGTGGATTGGCTCGCCTGAACGGCGTGGCTCGCATCGGTCGTGGTGTTCATCGCGTGGTCTACCTCGTCGTTATGATTGTGCGGCTGGCCGATTGCGGTGCGGCTTGCTGGGTCACTGCGGCGTCACTTCGGCGTTACTGCGGCGTTACTGCGCCAGATAGCGCTCCACCAGCCGCGTCCAGAACGCAGCGCCGACCGGCAGATTGCGGTCGTTGAAGTCGTAGTGCGGGTTGTGCACCATGCAGCCGTCTTCGCCCGCGCCGTTGCCGATCCGCAGAAACGTGCCCGGCCGCTTCTGCAGCATGAAGGCAAAGTCTTCGCTTCCCATCAGGATGTCGGTTTGCGCGACCACCTTGTCGTTGCCGACCAGTTCGCGCGCCACTTCCACCGCGAAATCCGTTTCGGCATCCGAATTGACCACGACCGGATAGCCTTCGATGTATTCCACCACCGCCTTGCCGCCATAGCTCGCCGCCTGGGTTTCGGCGAGTTCGGTAATACGCTTCTTCAACAGTGCGCGCACTTCGGGGCTGAACGAGCGCACGCTCAGCTCCAGCTTCGCGCTGCTCGAAATCACGTTGTTCGCGGTGCCCGCATGCATGGAGCCGACCGTCACCACCGCCGGTTGCGACGGATCGACATTGCGCGCGACGATCGTCTGCAATGCCATCACGATGCTGGCCGCCACCACGACCGGATCGACCGTCAGATGCGGACGCGCCGCGTGCCCGCCCACGCCTTCGATCGTGATGATCGCCTTGTCGCCCGCCGACATGAACGGCCCTTTGCGGAACAGCAGCACGCCCGGCTCCTCGCCGGGATGGTTGTGCACGCCGAACACGGCGTCACACGGAAAGCGCTCGAACAGGCCGTCGTTGATCATCTTCAGCGCTCCGCTGTCGATGCCGCTCTCCTCGGCCGGCTGGAAATACAGGTGCACCGTGCCCGAAAAGTTGCGCGTGGCCGCGAGGCGTTGCGCCGCGCCCAGCAGCATCGTGGTGTGCCCGTCGTGGCCGCATGCGTGCATCTTGCCGTGCGTGCCGCTCGCATACGGCAGACCGGTTTGCTCGATGATCGGCAACGCGTCCATGTCCGCGCGAATGCCAATGCTGCGCTTGCCGTCGCCCACCTTCAGCGTGCCCACCACGCCCGTCTGACCGACGCCGCGCGTGACCTGCCAGCCCCATTGTTCGAGCTTGTCGGCGACCAGGGCGCCCGTCTGGTGCTCCTCGTAAGCCAGCTCCGGATGGTGGTGAATGTGATGGCGAATCTCGCGCAGGCTCTCGGCGGCAGGCACCAGGTCGGACACTTCGGTAAAACGCGCGGCTTCGCTCATCTCTATGGCTCCAGGGGTTCACGGCCGCGTCAAAACGCGGCAAACAGGCGAGCACTATAGCCACGCCGTTTTGTTCGAATAAGATGCTGTTTTTTTCACCCCGATTAACAAACGTTATATACGGGATTACCCGAATGAAACTGCAGCAGTTGCAAGCGTTCGTCGCCGCCGCCCATCACCGCAGCCTGCGCGCCGCCGCGCGCGAGCTTGGCGTCACGCAGCCGGCCGTCACGCATACGATCCGCGAGCTCGAAAGCGCGCTGAACGCGGAATTGATGGTGCGCAGCGTACGAGGCATCGAACTGACGGCTTGCGGGCTCGCGCTGCTGCCGCGCGCCGAACAGTTGCTCGGCGACATGCGGCGCACGGTGGAAGCCGTCGAACAGGTGAAGGGAGAACTGGCCGGCAGGGTTAGCGTGGGCACCATGCCGTCGATTGCGCTCACAGCGCTGCCGCACGCGGTCTCGAAGTTTCGCCGCGCGATGCCGCTCGTCAATCTGCATCTGGAAGAAGTGACGATACCGGACGCGGTCGCGCGTTTGCGCAATGGCGCGCTGGATATCGCGGCGATCCACCACGTGCAGGCGCTGGACAGCGACCTGGTGCAAGCGCCGCTCTACTCCACGCAGTTCGTCGTCGCCATGCGCGCCGGGCATCCGCTCGCCAACGTGACGCGCCTGCACGAGTTACTCGATGCGGAGTGGATCGTGACCGTGGGCGCCGATCACTTCCCCCATAGCGTGATGATGGCCATGTTCAACGCGCACGGCTTGCCGGTGCCGAAGCGGCTGGTGCGGGCGCCGTCGTCGTTCGCGGTGACGCTCGGGCTGGTGTCGCAAACCGACGTGATCGGCTGCTTCACGCGACCGCTTGCGCAAATGGTCGCGCCGCTCGGCATCCGCGTCGCGCAGATCGAAGAGGCGCTGCCGAATTACGATCTCAGCATCATTTCGCGGCGCGATCTGTTGCCGACACCGGCCGTACTTCAGTTCGTAGCGTGCTTGCAGGAAGCGACGCGGGAACGGATGGCGGCAGCCGGATAGTACGGCTTACTGAACGTCGGCTTCCGCTTTCAGAAACGCGATCAACGCGTGGCCCGCCTCATCCAGCGTGCCGGAATTGTCGATCGTGGTGCAGCGCACGCCGTCCGGCAGCGAGAACGGCGCGCGGCGCGCGAGCCGCGCCGCCACCTGTTCCGCCGATTCGCGCGCCCGCGCGCCGAGCCGGGCTTCGAGAATATGCGGCGCGGCGTCGACGTGCACCACTTCCGTGTTCGGATAACGCGCCAACGTGTGCTGCAAATGCTGACGCGAGCCGTTGACGACCACCGTGCAACCACGCGCCAGCCACGCATCCAGTTCGATACCGATGCCATAGCGCAGCGAGTGGCTGGACCATTCGAGCGCGAACAGACCAAGCACGGAGCGCGCGGCAAACTCTTCGACGCTCAACGCCACATGCGCTTCGCCGTTGCCGCTCGGCCGCGTGATATAGCGGTGCGCAAACAGAATCGGCTCGCCCATCAGCCGCTTGCGCGCGAACTCCAGCAGCGAGTCCTTGCCCGCGCCGGACGGCCCCATTACATAGATCAAACGACCTGTCATTGTCATTACACCTCGCCGGTCTGGAAGGGCACACGTTGCCACAACACGAACGGCTCTCCGGGCGCCGGTTCGACGAAGAGCGCAGCATGATCGACAATCAGCGGCCCAAGCGCGGGCGTGCGCGCTTGCCACCATGCGACCAGCGTGGCGCGCTCCTTCGCGTCGGCGAGCGAACTGGAGAGCGTCATGTGAAAACGGAATTCGTCGAGCACGTACGGATAGCCCCATTCGATCAACAGCGCACGTTGCCGTTCGCTCAGCGGCGCGGCCAGTCGACGCGAGAGATCCGCGGCCAACGGCCGTGCGCGCAACGCATCGAGCGTGTGCAAGGCACTCGTGGCCACGTCGCGAATGTGGGATTCGCCTTCTGCATCGGCTGGCCGCAGCGCAACGAAATCGCCAAGCGTTGCGGCTTCCACCGGCAGCGCGAATGCGCTTTGCGTGCGCGCCCATTCACGCGTGGCGTGCAATACGTGTGCCTGTGTCACGCCTTCGGCGAGTCTAAACGGCGCGACCAGTGTGCCGTGCCAGCCGTAGCGGCGCGGTGCTTCAGTCAACGCCGCGAGCGGTCGCGTCAGTTCCGGAGGTTGCGGAGCCTCGCAGCACTCGCCGCTTTCCGCGTCGCGCGCAAGCCACGCCGAACCGGCCTGCCACCACGCCGATTCACGCGCGGGCGCGTAATACACGGCGAAACGAGCCTCGGCGCCCCAGGCCGCGCCGGTCATAGGTCGTGCTCCACCAGCAGTTGCACGCGGTCCGCGGCAAAGTGGGTGAAGCCGTATTTGACCGGCGTGCCCTGCAGATCCACATCGACGTTTTCGACCCACAGCACGGGCTGCTGACGGTTGATATTCAAACGCCGTGCCACCTCCGGTTCGGGCAGCACGCTGCCGATGCGGCTCCACTTGCGCAGATAGTCGTTCACGCCGAATTCCGCCATGGCCTTGGTGATGCTGCCGGTACGCTCCAGGACCTCCGGCAAGTCCGCGAACCGCGCCGCGGGATACCAGTTGCGCGCGAAGGTGAGCGGCACGCCGTCGGATTCGTGCAGCGATTCGATCCGGTAGACCGGCGCACCGGCCCGCAGACTCAGCGCCTTGGCAACGCTCGGCTCGGCCTTCACGCGCGCGGCCGACAACATCGTGCCGGCCGCCGCGTGATGCTGCTGGCGCAGGTTTTCCGTGAACCGCGTGCGGCGGCCGATCGTATAGTCAATCGCGCCGGGTTGCACGAAGGTGCCACGCCCCTGCTCGACGCTGACGAGGCCCAGCGCGGCAAGACCCAGCATGGCCCGGCGCACGGTATGCCGGTTCACGTCGAAGCGTTTGGCCAGTTCGCCTTCGCTCGGCAGACGCCCTTCTTCGCCGAAACCGCTGGCGGCGATTTCCGCCGCCAGGATCTGCTCGATCTGCCGCCACACGGCAACGCCCGCGCCGCGTTCGAGCATCGTGCCCGGCGTCGCGTTGTCGTTCGATGTCATGGTGCTGTCATTCCCTTGGGTTCAAATAATCGCTATGACGTGCATTGTAGTGCGCAAGCCGTGATGGAAATGTGAAACGGCGGGTATGCGCCACACGGCTCGACAGCATACCCCTAAACGTCTAGACGTTTAGATGAATAGATGGTCAAATGTTGATTCGCCGGAACAACAGGACATTCGATGAGTGCCACTTCCACCTCGCCTTCCACCGCTCTGCCCTCGTCGGCCCGGCGCGCATGGATGGCCGTGCTGGCCCGCACGCCGCGCGCCGATCTCGAAGCCGCGCTCGAACGCGCCTTGCAGGGCATCCCCACTCCAACGTATGACTGGCTGCGTCCGCCGCAAATCGGCCTCGCCATGGTGCGCGGACGGATCGGCGGCAGCGGCGACCCGTTCAATCTCGGCGAAGCCACGGTCACCCGCGCCACCTTGCGTTTGCGCGCGTCGGCCGACGCTGACGCGACGGTTGGCGTGGCGTGTCATCTGGGCCGCGACCGCCGCCGCGCCGAACTGGCGGCGCTGGCAGACGCCCTCTTGCAAATGCCGGCGCATCACGCCGTCTTGCATGAGCAACTGATTGAGCCGTTAGCCGCGCAGCAGGCCGCGAAACGCGCCGGGCGGCAACAGGACGCCGCGGCCACGCGCGTCGAATTCTTCACGATGGTCCGGGGCGACTAATGGGAAACTCACAGATTGCATTGTCTAGCGCGTTGACCGACTTAACGCCAGGCTTCGCCGATCCGGTGCACGACACCCAGGCGGTGTTTCGCACTTTGCTCGATGCGCTGTCGCGTCCGGGCACGGTCGGCGTGATCGAGAACGTGTTGCCCGAAGTGCGAGCCACCCGCGCGGACCTTGCCGCCTTCGCCGCGCTGCTTGCACTCTGCGACTACGCCACGCCGGTGTGGCTCGCGCAACCCGATACGGCGCTCGGTTCGTCATTGCGCTTTCACACCGGCGCGCCGCTCGTCGACGAACCCGCACAAGCCGCCTTTGCCTACCTCCACGACGCCGGCACGTTACCGCCGCTGGAGAGCTTCACGCTTGGCGCAGCGGAATCGCCCGAACAGTCGGTCACGCTGTTGATCCGCGTCGAGGCGCTAACGGGTGGCGCGCCAATCGTGCTGAGCGGCCCGGGCATCCAGCACACCGCGACGATTGCTCCAGTCGGCCTGCCCGAACGTTTCTGGCGCGAACGCGCCGCCCTCGCTCCGCTCTTTCCCTGCGGTGTCGATTGTTATCTCGTCTGCGGCGCACGCCTGATCGGCCTGCCGCGCACAACTCAAGCGAAGGTGAACTGATGTACGTTGCCGTCAAGGGTGGAGAACGCGCGATCGAAGCGTCGTGGCGTCTGCTCGACAAGGCACGCCGCGGCGACACGCGGCTAGCCGAACTCAGCGTCGCGCAGATTCGCGAACAATTGCGCCTCGCGGTAGCGCGCGTCATGACCGAAGGTTCGGTCTACGATGAAGGCCTCGCCGCGCTCGCCATCAAGCAGGCCGCCGGCGATCTGGTCGAAGCGATCTTCCTGCTGCGCGCGTATCGCACCACACTGCCGCGCTTCGGCTACACGCAACCGATCGATACCGAAGCGATGCAGGTGGAGCGCCGTATTTCAGCGACCTTCAAGGACGTGCCCGGCGGCCAGTTGCTGGGCGCGACTTACGATTACACGCAGCGGCTGCTGGATTTCGCGCTGCTCGCGGATGGCGATGCGGCGGCAAGCGCGAAGTCGTCTTCGAGTCAAACTGCCGGCTCTGAAGTTGAAGGCATGCCCCGCGTCGTTACCCTGCTCGACAAGGAAGGTCTGATCGAACAGGAACGCCCCACGCCGAACGCGCCGGAACCCGGCGACCTCTCGCGCGAGCCGCTCGCCTTTCCGGCAAGCCGCGCCACGCGTCTGCAAAATCTCGCGCGCGGCGACGAAGGCTTTCTGCTCGCCATGGGATACGCGACGCAGCGCGGTTACGCGCACTCGCATCCGTTCGCGGGCGAGATCCGCTTCGGCACGATCGCCGTGGAAATGGAACTCGACGAGTTGGGCGAAGCGGTTGAAATCGGCGACATCGACATAACCGAATGCCAGATGATCAATCAGTTCGCCGGCAGCGGCGCCGTGCCGCCCACCTTCACGCAAGGCTACGGTCTCGCGTTCGGTCACTCGGAGCGCAAGGCAATGGCGATGGCGCTCGTGGATCGCGCATTGCGCGCCGAGGAACTCGGTGAAACGCTGGCCTCGCCCACGCAAGATATCGAATTCATGCTCTCGCATAGCGATAACGTCGAAGCGTCCGGGTTCGTGCAGCATCTGAAACTGCCCCACTACGTCGACTTTCAGTCGGAGCTGGAACTCGTGCGCCGTTTGCGCGCGCAGCACGCCGCGCAGAGTCAGGATCAGGGCATCGAGCAACGCGCGGATCAAACCAACGGTCAGCAGGAGCAGGCAGCATGAACGCGCCCGACACATCCCACGCCAACGCCTCGTACGACAGCGCGGCCGACGGCTACAACTTCGCGTACCTCGACGAGCAGACCAAACGCATGCTGCGCCGCGCATTGCTCAAGGCGGTGGCCGTGCCGGGTTATCAGGTGCCGTTCGCTTCGCGTGAAATGCCGCTGCCGTTCGGCTGGGGCACCGGCGGCATTCAGGTCACCGCGGCGATCATCGGCCGACAGGACACGCTGAAGGTGATCGATCAGGGCTCCGACGAAACCACCAACGCGGTCAACATTCGCCGTTTTTTCGCGCGCACCACCGGCGTGGCGACCACGCGCCGCACGGTCGAGGCGACGATCATCCAGACCCGTCACCGCATTCCCGAAACACCGCTCACGGACAGGCAGATTCTGGTCTATCAGGTGCCGATGCCCGAGCCGCTCTTTCGCCTCGAACCGCGCGTCGCCGAGTGCAAGAAGCTGCATGCGCTCGCCGATTACGGCCTGATCAGCGTGAAGCTCTATGAGGACATCGTGCATCACGGCAGCATCGCGACCACCTACGACTACCCGGTGATCGTCAACCACCGTTATCTGACTTCGCCTTCGCCAATTCCGAAGTTCGACAACCCGAAGATGCACATGAACCCCGCGCTGCAATTGTTCGGCGCCGGCCGCGAGCGTCGAATTCACGCGATTCCGCCTTACACGCACGTGCGCAGCCTCGACTTCGACGATCATCCTTTCGAAGTGCAGAAGTGGCAGCACGCCTGCGCGCTATGTGGTTCGACTGGGAGCTTCCTCGACGAAATGATCGTCGACGATGCGGGCAAACGCATGTTCGTCTGCTCCGACAGCGACTATTGCCACGAACGCCGCGGCGACGAAGAACCCGAGTTGCCGTTGCGCGCCGCGCGCGAGGGAGAACACGCATGACGCCGCTCCTCGCCGCCCGCTCGCTCACCAAACAATACGGCGGCCGCAATGGCTGCAGAAACGTCAGCTTCGACCTGTATCCGGGCGAAGTGCTGTGCATTGTCGGCGAATCAGGTTCGGGCAAGACCACGCTGCTGAACACGCTCGCGCTCAAGACCGCGGCCGACAGCGGCTCGCTTCACTACACGGCTACTCACGGCGACCAGCTCGACCTGCTCGCCTTGTCCGAACCACGCCGCCGTTTGCTGATGCGCACCGAATGGGGCTTCGTTCAGCAGAATCCGCGCGACGGACTGCGCAGCGGCGTCTCGGCCGGCGCGAACATCGGCGAGCCGTTGATGGCTGTCGGCGCGCGCCACTATGGGGATATCCGCTACGCGGCCACGCAGTGGATGGAGCGCGTCGAACTCGATTCCTCACGCATCGACGAATTTCCGGCGGCGTTTTCGGGCGGCATGCAGCAGCGTTTGCAGATTGCGCGCAATCTCGTCACCGGTCCAAGGCTCGTCTTCATGGATGAACCGACCGCCGGCCTCGACGTATCGGTGCAGGCGCGCCTGCTCGATCTGCTGCGCACGCTGACGTCGACGTTGCATCTGTCGGTGCTGATCGTCACGCACGATATCGGTGTCGCGCGTTTGCTCGCGCACCGGTTGATGGTCATGCAAGGCGGCGAAGTGGTCGAGGCGGGACTGACCGACCAGGTGCTCGACGATCCGCAGCACCCGTACACGCAAACGCTGGTTTCCTCGGTTCTGCCGGTTTGAGGTTCACAATGCGATCCATTGAAACAAGCACTGAAGCGCGCGCCGCCGAGCACGCATTCGTCGACAACGCGGCGCTGATGCTGCGCGCGGTCGGCATCGGCAAGACCTTTGTGTTGCACGGCCAGGGCGGCGTGCGAATCGAAGCGCTGGCGGGCGTCTCGCTCGAAATCGAGCGAGGCGAATGCGTGGTGCTGGTCGGGCCGTCGGGTGCGGGCAAGAGCACACTGCTGCGCTGCCTGTACGGCAACTATCTGGCGACGAGCGGCTTGATTGCGATTCGCGACCTTGGAAACGACGGCCGGCCCGTATCGATCATCGGGGCGGAGCCGCACGACGTACTGCGCCTGCGCCGAAGCGTGGTCGGTTACGTGAGCCAGTTTCTGCGCGTGATTCCACGCGTGCCGACACTCACGCTCGTGGCCGAACCGCTGCTCTCGCGCGGCGTGCCGGAAGACGAAGCACGCTCGCGCGCCGCTGCGCTACTCGCCAGATTGAACGTGCCTGAAAGACTGTGGTCGCTCGCGCCCGCCACGTTCTCAGGCGGCGAACAACAGCGCGTGAATATCGCGCGTGGTTTGATTGCCGAGCACCCGCTGCTTTTGCTCGACGAGCCGACGGCCTCACTCGACGCCGACAACCGCGACGTGGTCGCCGACCTGATCGTCGAAGCGCGCGAGCGCGGCGCGGCGATCGTCGGCATCTTTCACGACGAAGACACGCGCAACAAGGTCGCCACGCGCCGCCTGGAACTGAAGCCGCCGCCGCGTCACTGAATGACACAAATCGGGCGCGCAACGGCACTACACTGACGCATGCGGCCCCAGTGCGTAAAAAGCCCACACTCAAGTCTGACTGACTACGGAGCAAGTCGATGTTGATCAGGAACGCTCGCATCGTGACGCGAGACGAAGTATTCACCGGCGTGGTTCGCGTGGAAGACGGCGTGATCCGCGAAGTCGAGCGCGGCACGACCGCGGCGCGCGAAGCCGAAGATTGGGACGGCGACTATCTGTTGCCCGGCCTGATCGAACTGCACACGGACAACCTCGAGAAGCATCTCGCGCCGCGCCCGGGCGTGCAATGGAATACCGATGCGGCCTTCGTGATTCACGACGCCCAGGTGGCCGCGGCCGGCATCACCACCGTATTCGATGCGCTCGCCATCGGTTCGCGCACGAACGTGGGATTGCGGGGCCGCGATCTGCAAACGCAATGCGCCGAAGCGCTCACGCGCTTCTCCGAGCGCAAGCTGCTGCGCGCCGAACACTTTCTGCATCTGCGCTGCGAAATCGCCACCGCCGACGTGGTAGAAGTGTTCGATTCGTTGTGCGCGCATCCGTTGCTGCGGCTCGCCTCGGTAATGGATCACACGCCCGGTCAGCGTCAGTGGCACGACCGCGAACAATGGCGCCGCTTTCAGGAACGCAACGGCAAACTGAGCGACGAACACGTGGCGACCGCGCTCACCGAACTCTCGGTCGAACAGGCACGGTACGCCGACGCGCACCGCCGCGAGATCGTGGCGCGCTGCAACCGGCTCGGCATTCCGGTGGCAAGCCACGACGACACGCTGATCGAACACGTCGAACAGGCCAAAGCAGAAGGCATCGTGCTCGCGGAGTTTCCGACCACCCGCATCGCCGCCGAAGCCGCGCGCGAGCACGGCATTTCGACCATCATGGGCGCGCCGAATATCGTGCGCGGCGGCTCGCATTCGGGCAACGTGTCGGCGCTCGAACTGGCACGAGCGGACCTGCTCGACATCCTGTCGTCGGATTATGTGCCGTCGAGCCTGATGACCGCCGTGTTCGAGCTGGTCGATGAGGCCGGCTGGACGTTGCCGCGCGCAATGGCAACCGTCTCCGCCGAACCGGCGCGCACCGCCGGCTTGCACGACCGGGGCGCGATCGAACCGGGCTTGCGCGCGGACTTCGTGCGCGTAACCATGCTCGACAGGCTGCCGGTGCCGCGCGCTACATATCGCGGCGGCGCACGGATCGTTTGAAGGGAAGGCGCTCAAGACCTTGATGGCTCCCCGAACGCGCAGTCCGCGCCTGGTGCATGGTGCCTGGTGCCTGGTGCCAGGTGCCTGGTGAGCGGGTTCAGCGCGCGGACGGCAACTGCCCCCACGCCACCAGCACCTTCTGAATTCCGCGCGCATAGGCGTCGCGCTGTTTCGGCGTTTCCGAATGGTAAGCGCCGATCGCGCGCCACGTATTGCCGTGCTTGACCATCTTCTGTTTCAGCAGCCAGGCCGCCACATACACGTTCACGCACGGATCGACCAGCGCGCGATGCGGCACCCCTTCGCGCGCGAGGTCGTCGAAGTGAATCGAGTTGATCTGCAACTGACCCACGTCGATCGAGCCATTTGCGTTCTGCCGTATCGCGCTCGCGTCGCCCTTCGATTCGTACCATGCGAGTGCGCGCAGCACCCACGGATTCACGCCCTGATAAGCCGCTGCTTCGTTGAAGCAGTCGTCGGCTGCTTGCGCGGCGCCGCATACCGACAGGCAGGCAAGTGCTGAGAAGATAATCTTCAAGGACATGACGCATCCTTCCGTTTGATAGTGATGCAGCGTGACCCGCGTCGAAGCGCCGGCCGGTTTATTTGGCCAGCGCCAGATCGATCTGCCGTTGCACCGAGTCGAGATACGCATGCGAGGCGTCGGACACGACGATCCGCACGACCGGGGCGGGCGGGCTTCTGCGCTCCTGCGCCTGCGCCGCCACATGCGTTTTCTTTCGATGCGATACCGGCTTCACCGGCAATTCGTCATCGCCCGCGCCCGGCGGCGGCAGCATGGCCAGCGACGGCAACGGCGGATACACCTTGTCCGCCGCGGCGGGAAACGCGCTGGCGGATTGCAGGTCCGCGCCAGGCTGGCCGGCGAAGGCCGGCGCGCTGAGGAGCATGGCCAGCGCCAGCAAAGTGATGCGAACGGTCACGGTGCCCTCCTTCATTGGACCGTCCTGATCGATACGCTATACGGCTGACCCAATCCGGCGGTGCGGTTCTCGAAGTTCACCCGGCCCGCGCGCTGTGCCGGCACGCCCTTCCACACCGCCTGATTCAGGTACGCGAAGTCCTGCCCCAGCGCCGTCACGAGAACGATTGTGGACTGCGGCTGCGCGGCGGCGAGTGCGCCCGCTTTCGCGAGCACGGTGGTCAGTTGCGGATCGCGCGCGCCGAGCGCGTCGGGCGGAATGTCGAAACTGAGCACCTCGTTCGGCGCCTTGTCCGTATGGGCCGCGCTCGGCGGCGGCATCTGGGCGCAGCCGGCGAGCGCGAACACGGCAGCCAGCAACCCTATCTGTCGCTTCACGGAAATCTCCCGTCGATTCATTGCTATAACGGAGTTTTCGGCAGCCTCGAGGGAAAATTGATACGACGGAAACGCTTCGCCGAAAATCAAAAAGACTTGTCTCAAGATCGGCGCAAACGATTGCTTCGACGCTCGGCGAAGCGAAAATCGAGGCAAAGTTGCCTCGTGATTCCGGCGAGAAAAAAGGAGCAGGCGCAGCCGACGGAAAGCAGATCGCAAGCAGCCGGAAAGCTGACTGGAAAGCAGGATGCGCGTTTTGGCTGCATCAGGCCGTCGGTTCGGCCTCGTGTCCTTGCGTTGCGCCCTCGCCGGCCTGCGCGTGCGCCTCGACCTGCTCGCGCCGGCGCGCTTCGAGCACATCCTGGTAACGCATATACGCGCAACGTCCGCCGGATTTAGCCGCATACATCGCCGCGTCGGCGTTGAGCAGCAATTCTTCCGCCGTGCCGCTGTCGTCGGGAAACTG
This sequence comes from Paraburkholderia sp. RL17-383-BIF-A, assembly GCF_046028015.1. Taxonomy (NCBI): domain Bacteria; kingdom Pseudomonadati; phylum Pseudomonadota; class Betaproteobacteria; order Burkholderiales; family Burkholderiaceae; genus Paraburkholderia; species Paraburkholderia sp. RL17-383-BIF-A. Next base: position 22,537 of record NZ_JARESR010000056.1, read on the forward strand.
GCTAATGCCGATGCTCGCGCCCACCGTCATGTTCTGCCCTTCAACCCGGACCTCTTCGTTCAGCGCCTCCATGATGCGCGCGGCGATCGCGGGCGCCGCCTCTGCCGCGCGCGGCCCTTCGATCAGCACGATGAACTCGTCGCCACCCAAACGCGCCACCAGGTCCGCGGAACAGAGCACCTGCTTCAGGCGACGCCCCACCGCGGCGAGCACCGTGTCGCCGACGGAATGGCCGAACTGGTCGTTGATCTGCTTGAAACGGTCGAGGTCGACGAACAGCACGGCGAGGCCTTCCTCTCGCCGCGTTGCTTCCTCGATCGCGCTTTCGAGCTTCTCCATGAACAGGACGCGGTTCGGCAGTCCGGTCAGTCCGTCATGCGTGGCGAGATGCACGAGTTCACGTTGCTTGGCGTGCAGCACGTCCATTTGCGATTTGATTTCGCGCCGCAGCCGGTCGAAGCAGCGCGCCAGCACGCCGATCTCGTCGGTCCGGTTGAGCGGCAGCGTAGGCATGGCGTGTTCGGCGAACAGATGCGTTGCCGCATGCGCGAGCATGTGCAGCGGCTTGGTCAGCGCGCGCGCGAACAGAATGGCGAGGAACAGCGCCAGCACACTGAAAATCAGCACCATGCGCACGATACTGTTGCCAAGCAGATTCGCGCCGGACAGGACGTCTTCGAGCGGCTTGGCGAGACCGAGCACGATGAAGCGGTTGCCCGCCAGATCACCGAAAGGCCTGCGCACGAAAGCGAGTACCTGGCCGGCGGCCTGCTTCGGCCGCGCAAGACCGTCCACCAGCACCTCACCTTGCGACTGTTCGAAGAGCGGCCTCGTGACGGAGAAACTGTCCTGCATCAGCACGCGCCGGCCCCGATCGAAGCCGAAGGTTTTCGAGGCATCCGGATGAACGAGGAAATCGCCCCATTCGTTGGCGAGGTAGACCCGATAGTCGCTCGGCAAATCGCTTTGCAGCCGTTTGAACAGCGCCTCCAGATCGATATCGATCACGACGACGCCCACCACGTCGCCATGCGCGTTCGACACAGGCGTGCCGAGCCGCAGCGTCGGCTTGCCCTGGGCTGCATGCGAGCCGTACTCATGGTTCACCGAGATCGGCGAAATGTAAATGCGGCCCGGCGCAAACGTCAGCGTGTCGAATACATAGGCAAACTGACCTTTCTCCTGCAGGTTCTTCCCTTCGACCCGCACGAGGCCGTCCGCGTCGCGGTCGAAGCGGACCAGTTCGAGCCCATAGTGCTGGCGCGTAATCAGGCGGATTTGCAGGTACTCGAGGTGATGCACCATGAAACTGGAATACACCTGCGCCAGCCGTTCGCGGGCCGCGTTCGGGCCGACGCCGTCGTCGGTCTGCGCGATGTCCGCCGTGGACGGCATGCTCGCGAGCACCAGCGCGTCGGAGCCGACATCGTCGATCGAGGCGGAAAAGCGCTGGCCCAGCAATTCCGTCGACGTAAGCAGGCTGCGCCCGGCTTCGTTCACGAGCATCGTGCGGTTCGCGCGATACGCGTAATAGCCGGTCGCGCCTGACGCGAGCACGCCGATGCACGCGAGCAGCACGGATAATTTGAAGGTCAGCCCGGGGCGTATCATCAAAAACGCTCCGACCGGTCCCCGGACACGATTCTGGCCCACAGGTCCTCGCGCCGCTGAGTATTTTCCACCGGACCGATCCACACGATACGCGCGTTATCGCTGTTTTCCACGGGCGCCGTCAACGTATTGGCGAGTCCCTGGCGTTGTGTCAGCAATGCGCTGACGTCCGGTTCGAGCATGTAATTGATCCACGCGAGCGCAAGCGGCTGATCGGCCGCCGCGCGTGTCATCGACCAGCAATCCAGCCATGCGAGCGCGCCCTCGTCGGGAATCACATAGCCCACGTCGGCGCCCGCCCGGCGCAGCAACTCGACCTGCTGGGTGCCGTAGTTGCCGAACATCAACGCAACCTTATGCTGGATGAAAAACGCGGTCGCCTCCTCGGGCAACGTGTAATAGGTCAACAGATTGCGGCGCAGATCGACGAGTTTGTGAGCAATCGTGCGCATTTGCGCGGCATCGAGTTGAAAGGGATGGGAATAGCCCAGCGCCAACGCAGTGAACGAGAAATTGTGCTGCGCACTGTTGAAGTCGAGCACCTTGCCGCGGTAACGCGGATTCCACAATTCGCGCATGGAGCGCGGCGCCACGGCGACCTGCTTGCGGTCGTAGATCAAACCCATCGACGAGTACGTGAACGGAATGGCGTATGCCTTGCCGCCCGACGTGATGCCGCCAATCGAGGCAAGCGCCTGAAAGCGCGGCAATTGTTTTCTGGTGTTCGGCAACCTGGCGAGGTCGAGCGGCGCCAAAAGATTCGCCTCGGTATAGCGCTGGATTTCGGCGGTATTGGCGGCGAGCACGTCGAAGGGCGGCGTCCCTTTCGCATGCATCTGCGCCCATAGCGCCTCGTCGGAATCGACCAGCGTGACTTCGACGCGGGCCTTGTAACGCGCCTCGAAACGCTTCACCACGTCGGCGTCAGCGTAGCCTGGCCACGCGAGCACGCGCAGGACGTTGTCGTCGGCTTTAACCGGCGCGGCCGCACAAAGGCCGACGGAAAAAACCACGCCGGGTAGAAATGTCAAAAGTCCCAGACAAACGCTGCGACACAATAAATAGGCGCGCGCAAACACGCCGATTCGTGATTGAAAGAATCGTTTACAAACGCGCTTTTCATCTGCCGCAAACATTATGTGCATATACAACACCGTTTAGCAGAAGACCTGATGGCGAGCGTCGACGCACGGAATCGATCCGCGGACTGTCGTCCGGCGACATTCTTCAGACAGATACGCTCTGCGTGAGGCATTGGGCCGGGCGCGAGGAGCAACGATGATAGCGCTAAGAAAACCATTTTTGGTTGTCGGCTTCGCCGAGTCGAACAAATTCCGTCAAACGGGATACAGCAAGCGCGCTCATCTGCATTTAACGGCAGTTTATGCGGAATCTTTAACTCGACTACGGCCGTTTGAAACATTTGAACCCGTGAAACACGAGCGATCTGCGTCTTAACACGTAAGAGTCGCGGCTAAATTGTGCGAGGACAAACCCCGCGACACATTGCTAAAGAAACGCCGCGCGGATGCCGATAAACGTTCGCCTGCCCAGTCCGCCGCCGGCGGTCGAAGGCAGCGTCGCGCGATGCCGCGCGGCCTGTCTTCCGGGTAGTCGACGAGTCGGACAAGAAACAGACAATGCGCTTGAGCAAAACAGAATGGGTGTGGGTGGCCGTGGCGGCCGGATCGATTGCGTGCTTCGGCAGTTGGCTTCAGGGCGAAATGAATCGTGCGGCACTCGAGCGCACCCAGCGCGAAACCCAGGACATGCGCGGCACCTGCGCGGGCATGTCCGCACAGGACGCGCAGATGATGGACAAGGGCGCACTCTGGTGCGGCGAGGTCGGCGCGGAACGCGCGGATTCGCTCGCCAAGGAGTGAATCGCCGTCTTGTGCTCTGCCTGCGCTGGCGCGCGTGGGAACGCGTGGAATCGCGCACCATCCGGGCAGCCGCGACAACCGCGAAGTGACGTGACGTGACGTGACGCACGCACGCACGCAAATTAGCCAACTTCATTACTGCGGCATTACGTGCGCGACACGTACGCGAGACGAGCGGACCTTGCCACCCGATACGCATCAGCGACGCTTTCGCATCTCCACCACATTCACGCATTAGAAGCCAGCCTCTTGCGCCATCCGGTGTTTCACTAGCTACCCAATCTTTTTGAACTGATAAGCTTGGCGCGCGCTGCTGGCCGCCCCGGCTGGCAGCTTCAACCCAAGCCCGGTCGTGAGTCGCGCCGGGTGCCCCGCAGCGGCACAACCGCATGCGGGCGTATTTGAACTACACCGAGGAGTAAAACAGTGAAAAAACTGCTAGCGGCTTTGACGGTTGCTCTGCTTGCTACCGTCTCGATTGGCGCACACGCTAAAGATTGGTCGACCATCCGTTTCGGCGTTGACGCCAGCTACCCCCCGTTTGAGTCGAAGGGCTCGGACGGCAAGCTCGTTGGCTTCGATATCGACCTCGGCAATGAAATCTGCGCGCGCCTGAAGGCCAAGTGCGTGTGGGTCGAAAACGACTTCGACGGCATGATCCCGGCCCTGAAGGCGAAGAAGTTCGACGGCGTGCTGTCGTCGATGTCCATGACGCCGCAACGCGCCGAGCAGATCGCTTTCTCGAACAAACTGTTCAACACCCCGACGCGCCTCGTGGCGAAGAAGGGTTCGGGCATCCTGCCGACGGCCGACTCGCTCAAGGGCAAGACGGTTGGCGTGGAACAAGGCACGATCCAGGAAACGTACGCGAAGACGTACTGGGAAGCGAAGGGCACGAAGGTCGTGCCGTATCAGAACCAGGATCAGGTCTACGCCGACTTGCTGTCGGGCCGTCTGGACGCAGCGCTGCAAGACGCAGTGCAAGCTGAAATCGGCTTCCTGAAGACGCCGCGCGGCGCCGGCTTCGACTTCGTCGGCAAGAACCTCGACGATCCGAAGATCCTCGGCAACGGCGCAGGCATCGGCATGCGCAAGGAAGACACCGATCTGAAAGCGAAGGTCGACAAGGCAATCGCCGACATCATCAAGGACGGTACGTACAAGAAGCTCGAGAAGAAATACTTCGACTTCGACGTGTACGGCGGCTAAGCTGGCCATGCGCGTCTGACGACGCGCCCTGCCGGTTTGCAGAAACTTTCTATTTTA
>NZ_JARESR010000057.1:0-26127 GCF_046028015.1 Paraburkholderia sp. RL17-383-BIF-A
ACGTCCGCCCAACAACTGGTCGACCGTAGCAACCTGCTTGGCCACAATCAACGGATCACGGAGCGGCAGTACGATGCCCGCAGTACCTATCGTGATGCGACGCGTGATTGCGGCGAGGTAGCCGGCATAGATCAGAGGATCCAGAACCTGGCCGACATCGCCGAAATTCGGGTCGTAGAACGGCACATCGCGCAGCCAGATGGCTGAGAAACCCGCATCGTCCACCCTTTTCGCCAATTCGGCGTGACCGGCCAAGGTCGGGCCAGGGGTATCGGGATAACTTTCTAGCGGCGCGATGAAACCGAAGGTCAGGTGGCCAGGTTGGAAAAGACGGGAGTAGCCTGGATGCCGCGCAAGCTCGGGCAGAAGTTGGCCGGTCGATGAAATTGTCGCCATTGCAGTCTCGGGGAAGGAGGATGCCGCGCTTCAGTAAGAGGTTGGACTCGCCCGGCATCGAATGTAGACACTGTAAAGGGCTTCTGTATCGAGAAAAATAGGCTTATATTCAAAACATATCGGAAAATAAGGATGAAATGAGGGGATTCCATGTCGATGGATTACTTTGGGGCGCTGGGCGCGTTCGTTCACTCAGCCGAAACGCGCAGCTTCACCGAGGCCGGTCGCAGGCTGGGCGTCTCGTCTTCCGCTATTGGCAAGTCGGTCGTGCGACTGGAGGAGGAATTAGGCGTCAGGCTGTTCCACCGCTCAACACGCGCCATAACACTGACTTCGGAAGGCAGCCGATTCCTGCAGCGCTGCTATCGGATCATTGCGGAGTTCGATACCGCGAGGGCGGAGGTGACCGAAGCCGCTGGCAAGCCACAAGGCAAGTTGCGCGTCGGTCTCCCACAACTTGGCATGCATTTGATGCCTCTACTGATCGCATTCCAAAAGCAGTTCCCGGAGATTCAACTCGAACTGGACTTTAGTGACAGGCTCGTCAATGTGATCGACGAGGGTTTCGACGCGGTCATGCGGATCGGAGTCGTCGACGATTCGCGCCTGACGATGCGCAAGCTCAATGGCTACCAACATCGCCTGGTTGCGGCACCATCCTATGTATCGCTGCACGGCATGCCGTCCCGGCCCGCGGATTTGCCAAGTCATGCGTGCTTGCGCTATCGCTATCCAAGCACCGGTAAGCTCGCGCCGTGGCCGCTGGTATCACGCGGCCAGCCAGTCAACGTCGAACTTCCACAAACCGCAGTTACCAATGCGATCGACCCATTGCTCGAAATGGCTGAGGCCGGGTTGGGGATCGCGCTCCTACCCGACTTCATTGTGTCGAATGCGCTCGAGAATGGCCGCCTGGTTTTGGTACTGGAAAAGCACATTCAAGATCACCGCGACGTCTGCCTGCTTTGGCCATCTAGTCGCCAACCGCTGCCCAAGATCAAGGCATTCGTCGATTTCATGGTTGCGCAGATGGGCGACAGTCGAGCGAAACAGGAGAGGCCCGGCGAAAAGATTGTCGAGCCTGTCGCAAAGCATCGTCTTCGCACCGTCCGCCGACGAACAGGCAGTTCAGCCTAGCGAGGCGAGCCTTTGCATTGCGCCAAACCCTTCGTTCAACAGGGCGGTGAAACCAGTAGATCACAGAGACGCAGCTAGGCTTTCGGCCCCCCCAATTTTCTGGGTTCAAACCGAACAACGGCTGTTGACCCCGTTGACGGCCCCCACTTACGAAATTTCGCCACTCACATTGTCGACATCCTTTCTACTCAGATCGTATATTTCGGCTGTTTATCCGCCCCGGACTCTCCGATAGACTGGACCTGAAGTTACACGTGATGCGCGAGGCGCCAAGACCGATGTCGCCGCCCATCAAACCCAGTTCCTTAAGGAGTGTGTTATGCCCGTCGTGCGAGTCAGTTGGTTTGAAGGAAAGGACAACACTGCAAAAAAAGCAGTCGCTGCTGAAATCACAGAAAGCATCGTCAAGAATACCGGCACCGACCCGAAGTACATTTATGTCATCTTCGAAGACGTCGCGCCTTCGAACTGGGCGGGCGCAGGTCAACTGTTCGGGGGCGATCGAGTATCGCCGTGACACCAACGTCGTCCCCGGACGCGTGGCCAGTCCACATTTCGCGAGTGACCACGACCGCGGGTCCCAGCGGACTCGCGATCCAGCCGTACTCCATTTTGCGGAATCGAGCGCGAACTTTATTCGGTCGTCCTTGCGTGCAGGTGGCTCTCTGAGATCGGGTTGAATTCTGATTAGCAAGGGTTCTCGCTGCACGTGACCACTATATTTCCATCTAATATGCACAATGAAATAACATGCGTCTTTTCGCTCGAAGTTAAAGCCGGAAGATTCGAGCAGTTCAAACAGTTGATTGCTGAAATCGTTCCGCTGGCCAAGGCGGAGCCGGGAACGATCATGTATGAATACAGTTCGAGCGCTGACGGCAACGTAGTCCATATCGTTGAGCGTTACCGGAATTCAAGGGCTATCACCGAGCACGTGGAGTTGACCTTCGCGCCCTATGCCGAGCGCTTTCTGTCGTTAGTGACAGTCAAAGCGCTCACCGTCTACGGCGACCCTGATCAGGCGGCGCGGCAAAAGCTCGACGCCTTCGGCCCTTCCTACCTGGTCCAGTTCGATGGATTCAAGCGTTGGGACTAGATACTCGCTCGCGACGAGGCCCGCAAAGTTACTATGCGCCGCGGCCTTTGTTCGCGAGCCACTAGCCGCCCGAAAAAGGATTGCGTGTTTGGCGGCGTGGGCAGACGGTCCACGCACGTCGCCATTAGCGTCGGGGCTGGTTGAACGCCACACACTAAGTGTGGCTGCCGTCCGTTCTTGAGTCAGACTCTCGCCTACCAGGGAATCGTGTTGCCCTGATAGTCGACAAACACGAGTCCCTGCTTACCGGCGTGCTGAGCGACTACGTCCGCGAGGCCCCGGACACTGTCGCTTACCTCGACCGGCGCGTCGGGTCCACCCATATCGGTTTTCACCCAACCAGGCATCAGCGCCAGAAACGATCGTTGCTCCCCTGCGCGCGCAACGAAGCTGCGCAGCAACATGTTCAATGCCACCTTGCTGGCACGGTAAGTCTCATAGCCGCCATCCGTATTGTTGGCGATGCTACCGAGAGCCGTTGACATGACCGCCACGCTGCCGTCCTTCCTCACCAGCGGGCTCAACGTTTCAACGATCCGAAGCGGGCTCAACGCGTTCGTGACCATCACATGCGCAAACTCCTCCGTGCTGATTTCGTTGATAGTTTGCTTAGGATTGTCGCTAACGCCTGCGTTCACGAAAAGGACATCGAGCGACTCTCCGTCCAGATCGTCCGCTAACGTCGAAATGTTGGCACGATCATTTATATCCAACGTCTTGATGACCAGATTGGCGCCCGCATCGGTCGCGACTGCAGCGAGTGCGGGCGACGGCTTGCGCTCCGTTGCGATCACTCGCCAGCCGCGAGCGAGATATTCCCGAACGAGTCCCAGACCGATGCCGCGCGATGCACCGGCGATCAGGATAGTGGGTTGATGTTGAACTTCAGGCATGGCAGAACCTCGTGGATGGCTTCAAGGAGCAGCGTTGCACATTACAGTCTCCATAAGGAGGATCTGCTTTGAGCGTTACACAAGCGGGTGTGTCGCCGCTAGTAATCGCAATCTTATCGACGAGTAGCACGCTGATAAATGGGCTAGACTTCCGCTTATCGTAGAAAATTTGTCTACTATCCGGCGTCAAATGCTCAATGAACTCACTCGAATCCCTCAATGGCATCGCCACATTCGTAGCCACCGCGCGTTCGTCCAGCTTCACGGAGGCTGCGGATCAACTCGGCATTTCGAAGTCTGCCGTCGGCAAATCGATCGGGCGTCTGGAGCAACGGCTTGGCGTCAAGTTGTTTCACCGCACGACCCGCCGCATTAAGCTGTCAGCGGATGGTGAAGCTTATTTCGCCGCGTGCGCAATGGCGCTAGACGAGATTACGGCGGCGGAGTCTGCCCTTGGTCCGGGTTCACGCGAACCCGCTGGGCGGCTGCGGATAGACATGGCTTCCGCTTTTGGAAGGCAATGCATAATGCCGGTTCTACTGGAGCTCGGAAACACCTATCCGCGGCTCCAGTTCACCATGACGTTCACCGATCACGTGATTGATCCAGTTGAGGAAGGAGTCGACCTGGCAATCCGTTTCGGCGAACTTGCAGACTCTAGCGGGGTCGTTGCGCGGCGGCTGGCATCGCAACAATGGGTGATTTGTGGATCGCCTGCATATTTGGCTCGTGAAGGTACACCGCACACCCTCGACGACATCAGCGCGCACAGATGTGTGGTGGGTTATCGCCGTGGTCAGCCGCTGTCGTGGCGGGTCAAGCAGAACGGACGCTCGTTCCGGATTCACCCTCCATCGACACATCAGATCAGCGATGGCGAAGCGATGATCGACGCTGCTGCCGCAGGTCTCGGTCTATGTCAGATGCCTTTGTCGCTTTTTCGCAAGCACATCGATGCCGGCCGCCTCGTCACCGTTCTCGACGACTACCGCCCGGATCCAGTCGATGTGCATGCGGTGTGGCCGCAAGTTGCGCATTTGCGGCCGAAGGTACGGCATGTTGTCGACGCGCTGGTTGAGCTAGGACGTCAGGGGCGCTTTGATTAGACCGACAAATCCAAACACTTTCTCCCGGATGGGCGAATTGGCCGACTTTCAAGGCGGACAATGAAATCCGCCAATGTCGCGTGACGAAAGCATTCCGCCATATAAGCGTGCATGAACCGCACGCCCCCGAGACCGTTGCCTTCAATCAATAATTGATGACAGTACGAATGGATTTCCCTTCGTGCATAAGGTCGAAAGCTTCATTGATTCGCTCGAGCGGCATTGTGTGCGTCACGAACGGAGCGAGCTGGATTTCGCCACGCATCGCGTCCTCGACCATTCCAGGAAGCTGGCTGCGCCCCTTCACGCCGCCGAACGCCGAACCTTTCCATGTACGGCCGGTGACCAACTGAAATGGCCTCGTAGAAATTTCTTGGCCTGCCCCTGCTACCCCGATCACCACCGACTGTCCCCATCCGCGATGGGCACATTCAAGCGCCGCGCGCATGACATTCACATTGCCGATGCATTCAAAAGAGTGATCAACGCCCCACCCTGTCATATCGATGATGACCTGCTGTACGGGCTTTGCATGATCCTTCGGATTCACGAAGTCCGTCGCTCCAAATACACGCGCGAGCTCGAATTTTTCCGGATTTGTATCAACCGCGATAATGCGACCCGCCTTCGCCTGACGGGCACCCTGGACGACAGCCAGACCAATGCCTCCCAGTCCAAAGACCGCGACACTATCCCCCGGTTGCACTTTGGCCGTATTGTGGACGGCGCCAATTCCGGTTGTGACCCCACACCCAAGGAGACAGACATGCTCGGGGTTGGCATCGGGATTGATCTTTGCCAACGATACTTCAGCGACCACCGTGTATTCGCTGAAAGTCGAACACCCCATGTAGTGATAGATCGGCTGACCGTTGTACGAGAACCGGGTTGTGCCATCGGGCATCAAGCCTTTGCCTTGAGTCGCGCGCACCGCCACGCAAAGATTGGTCTTACCCGACTTGCAAAACAGGCATTCACCGCACTCCGCCGTGTACAACGGGATCACGTGGTCACCCGGTTTCACACTCAAGACACCGTCGCCGACTTCGACGACGATACCCGCGCCTTCATGTCCAAGAACAACCGGGAAGAGTCCTTCAGGATCATCGCCAGACATTGTGAAGGCGTCCGTGTGGCAAACACCGGTATGCGTAATCTTGACGAGAACTTCGCCGGCGCGCGGCGGCTCGACATCTAGCTCTACGATTTCAAGTGGCTTACCGGGGCCGAATGCAACAGCAGCGCGTGATTTCATACGAATTCCATCCAAAATTTTTAGTCAATAAACGAAAGCCGGGCGCAACGGTTGGCCATCATTTCAGGTAGGACTTGACGAGGGAGACGACATTCTCGATCGAAGCTTGCTGCGAGTCGGTCACCTTTCCCACTGGTGGGAATTCCTCTCGCAAATGACTTTCGAGAACTCCCGCCATCAACCCGTTCACCGCCCCTCTAACCGCAGCAATTTGCTGAAGGATAGGACCGCATTCCGTACCCGACACTAACGCATTCTCCAGCGCGTCGAGTTGGCCCTTGATGCGACGAACGCGGGCTAGAACGCGCTTTTGCTCTTCGATTGTATGTGGCATCCAAACACCTCGCTTTATACTGGTAGGCAGTATATACCAATACTGGGTGGTAGTATCCAGCACGAGATGTGACAAAGCGTCTTATCCCGTCCGCCCATGACTCCGGCGTCTTCCTGACGGCATCGGGCCACGGTCATAGGAAGCTAGTCCATCGTAAAATCGATTGCGCCGAATTCCGCGGCGGCAAAATCCAGAAAGCTTCGAACTTTCGGTGTGACCCGCCGGTCCGGAGCGTAGAGCATGTGCATTGGACGCGTTGGGATCGAGTAATCGGGCAACAATGCCACGAGTTGCCCACTGTCCAGCGCGGATCTCACCAACTCGATTGGCTGAAGGATGACCCCAAGGCCCGCGAGCGCCGAGAATAGCAACGCTTCACCATGGTCGGACGTCAAGCGGCTGGTAATAGGGACCGCCACTCGACCAGTTGGCCCTTCAAACGTCCAATGTGTTCGCAATTCCGTATGCCCAAACCCAAGACATTCTTGGTTTTGCAGATCGAGTGGAGTCAGAAGCGGCGGGTGCCTCTTCACGTAACTCGGCGCCGCACACAACACGAGCCTGTAGGGAGTCAACGATATCGCTACCAATCGACTATCAGTGAGCGCCCCAACCCGGAAAACGACATCAAACCCCTCGTCGATCAAATTCACTTCCCGATTTGACAGACTCAATTCGACATCGACCTGCGGATACGCCTTCAGATAGTCGGGCAGCCGTTGTGAGAGTGAATGCACGCCAAAGCTCACCGGCGCATTCACTCGAAGTTTGCCGGTGGGTAGCGCACGCGTTTCAGCGGCAAGGCCTTCGGCGACCTCGACTTCCGCCAGGATGAACTTGGCACGCTCGTAGAACGAACGACCGAACTCAGTGAGACTCTGGCGCCGGGTCGTCCGGTTCAGGAGACGCACCCCCAATCGATGCTCAATATGCTGGACGTGCTTGCCGACGAGTTGCGACGACATCTGCAAGGCGTCACCAGCCGCGCTGAACGACCCAAGTTCGACGGCTTTGACAAACACGGACATGCTAGTCAATCGGTCCATTGCATCCGTTTTGTTTCAAATGTTCTTCCAATTTGACCATTTATCATAGATTGACTCAAGCGGATACTGCACGATCCGTCGACCACTTTTTGACATGACTAATTCGGCACTTGATGTCCTTGGCAAGGACTTTACTTTTCCTCAAGCCTTGAGCGACTTTCCATCAAAGCTGTCAGAGTTCGCCGACCTCTGCATTGGCCACTTCACCACGAGTGACGGCGTCAGGCTAGCCTATTGGGCCGCCGGCGCGGGCGAGCCTCTTGTCTTCATCCCCGGCTGGTCCGGCAACGGCGCGCAATACGTAAACCTTCTTTACGCACTGAAGCGGCACTACCGGGTTTATGTGCTCGATGTCCGAAATCAAGGACTTTCACAGCGTGTCGACTATGGCAATCGGATCGCCAGATACGCCGTCGACCTGAGGGATTTTGGCGACCACCTGCGCTTGCAGAAGGCAAACTATTGCGGCTGGTCGATGGGAGCCGCTGTCTTGTGGAGCTATGTGGATCTATTCGGAACCGGGAGTATTCGAAAAGCGGCGTTTGTCGATGAACCGATTTCGATCTATGCCCATTCAAACTGGTCGGAAGAAGAACGGCGTAACGCTGGTGGGATGACGACCTCGGTAGAAAGAATGGTTGCCGCTTTCACTGAAGGGGCGCCCACCAACAATCTCATAGTCGACATGAAGGCGATCGAACGCTATTCGCAAATGGACTCTCCCTATTTCATCAACTCCGAAAGCTTTGCCAATGAGTTCGTGAAGAATGATCCGAAAGCGCTGTCACGCGTACTGTTTGATCATGCAATGAACGACTGGCGCGACGTCATCAAACACAAGATGAATATACCTGTCGCCATCTTTTCCGGCGAACAGAGCAACAACTTGCCAAGTCAGCGTTGGGCACAATCCGTAATACCTGGCGCAAAACTGTACAACTACTCCGACGCAGAGCATGGGGACCACTTCCTGATGTTCAAAAATCCAAATAAATTTTCGGCTGATCTCCGTGCCTTTCTGGATGAATGAGCAAGCTGACAACCCGCCATCGGCGAAGGTGCTTCCGAAGGCGGAATGAAAAATCGCGCTTTTTGGACAATCGGCGCGCAGACACGACCCAATCAACCGGCTCCGCCAGTGCGCCTGCAATGAAAACATGGAGACGTCCAGTGTGGCCGCATGAAATCAGAAATTTAGTGGATATGAAGCGTTGTGATGAAGAGGATTCCAGCGTCTCTGCAAAGCATGCCGTGCAACTCGCCTCGACCATGAGCGCATTCGGCGCTCCGCACGCCTTCCGTCTCTCGGGTGTTTCGCTCAGCAATGCAACTTTTCTCGGTGAGCAATCACTAGAAATCACGATGCCGACGTCGGCATATCAAGACCCGACCAGGGAACAGCTAACCGACCGGCATTTCATGGCGTGGTTGCCACTAGATTTTCATGATGGGACGATAGAAGTCGACGTGGCTAGCCAGGTAGCGCCCAATGCACCGTCATATGCCCGTGGATTCGTTGGTGTTGCGTTCCGGGTAGACGCAGCGCTTCGTTTTGAGAGCATTTATCTTCGCCCGACGAATGCCATCGCCGACGATCAGGTCCGACGCAACCATACCGTCCAGTATTTTTCACATCCGGATTATCCATTTGCTCGGCTGCGCTCCGAATCACCCGAGATGTACGAAACCTATGCGGACATTGCGCCGGCACAGTGGATACATATGAAGATCACGGTCTTTGGGAACCGCGCGCAACTTCATCTGAATCGTCAGCCCCGTCCCACAATAGTGATCAACGACATGAAGCTCGGGCACGACCAACGCGGTGGCGTCGGCCTCTGGATTGAGTCTGGAACCATTGCTTACTTCCGTAACCTGAGTGTCGCCCCGGTGGCAGGCGACGACGACTGACTTCGGTTGTTTCAGCCTGGAGGGCAAGTGGACCGCCAACGTCTTTGTTCGCTGTGCCTACTCATAAGAGCCCGCCCGATAAGACCTGTCATTTCATTGTGGTTAACCACTAGCGGTGTACACGGCATGTTTCTCGACCATATGGCCGCCTCAGGCGCTGAGACCGATCCTCTCGCGACAGTAGTGTCGCACGGTGTCGCGCACGCAACACACCAAGGAAACGCAAGTGTCTGATTTTGCGTGAATTGTTCCATTGGCAAGGCCCGTGCTCTATATCGGGTGCCTTCCACTGTTGCAATTACGAGGTGACCTCATGAATCAGACACCTGAACTAACGATCGACCCGGTACTCGCGGCCGACTTCCGCACTGCAATGCGGCGTATCGCTTCATCCGTGACCCTTGTGACGGGCCGTGATCTCGGTGGAAATCCTCACGGCATGGCGGCCTCCGCTGTCATTCCCGTCTCGATGGATCCGCCATCCATGCTGGTTTCTGCAAATCAAGGGGCCGGCCTGCACTCGGTCGTCCAGTCAACCGGGAAGTTCTGCGTCAACTTGCTCGGTGAATCACACCTTGACCTGCTCCTGCCGTTCTCGCAGTCATCACGACGCACCGAACGCTTCGCCTCCGACGACTGGTATGAAGGGACCGACTCCCTGCTCTATCTCAGCAGCGCCCCTGCCGCCATTTTCTGCGAACTTGACCATCACGTGGGCTACGGCACTCACACCCTCTTCATCGGGCGCGTCACCGCCGTGCGCCTTTACGACCGTGAAGTGGACCCGCTCGTCTGGTTCAACGGAGCCAGCGCAGGCGTATCACGAGAAGTTGCACTCGCTTGAACCTTTACCAGCCTATCTGACTTCACCTCGGGGCGACCGCTCCGCTACAAAGTAATTGGAGACAATATGAAACTCGGTCTGTTTGGCATGCCACTTCACCTTCCCACCCGTTCACTGGGAGAAACCATTGAGGAAGATGCGCAAAAGGTAATCTACGCGGATGAGATCGGCTTCGACGAAGCATTTTTCGGCGAACACACGTCCTGTAAAACTGAGCCGATAGCTGCGCCGCTCATTTTCCTCGCGTCAGTGCTTCGGCAGACCAAGAAGATCAAACTCGGCACTGGCGTGATCGCATTGCCGAATCATCATCCCGCGCTAGTCGCGGCGGAAGTTGCCCAGTTCGACCATATGTCCAAGGGGCGCTTCATCTTCGGCATTGGTCCTGGCGGCCTCTCGAGTGACATGGAGATGTTCGACGTCGAAGACACGCCTTACCGGAACGAGCGGATGATGGAATCCATCGACACAATCCTCAAGATCTGGTCGCAAGACCCGCCCTACGACATTCAGGGAAAGCACTGGACTATTTCGTTGAAGAAATCGGTGATTCCCGAACTCGGCGTCGGGTACATGCCCAAGCCGTTTCAGAAGCCTTTCCCGGAAATTTCGATGACGGCGATGTCGCCCTTCTCCAGCAGTGTGAAGGTCGCCGCGATGCGGGGCTTCGGCGCAATGACGGCTAACTTCTGTCCGGAATACGTCGTCGCAAGCCACTGGAAAAAGTATGTGGAGGGCTGCGAAGCAGTCGGGCGCGAACCCGCGGGCGAAGCCTGGAGAGTCGCGCGCAATATGATCATTGCCGAAAGCGACGCGGAAGCACGTGATCGCGTGATGGATCCCGAAGGGAGCAGCTACTACTACTTCGACTACATGTGGAGAATTCTTAAGGCCGTCGACTACACCGCCGTTATGAAAGACGACCCGAAGAAACCCGACAACGAAGTGACCGTCGAGCAACTGATCGAAAGCATGGTTGTCTACGGTTCACCGAAAACGGTCCTCGACAAACTTGTCGCTTTCCGGGAACGCACCGGCCCCTTCGGCGGCCTGATGATGGCCTCAATGGACGGTGCCGGGAAAAACCGCGAGTGGGAATGGGAAACGATGCGACGGCTGGCAACCGAAGTCATGCCCGGCCTGCGCAGCGCAACGGCCCACGCACAAAAAGCGGCCGAGCCGGCGTAAAGCACACCGCGCCTCATTTCTGCAGGGTCTGGCAGCGGAATCGGTTCATCGAAGTTCGAACGAATGCCGCTGTCTACCCTTTGCTGCGCAGGCAATAAGACATATGGAGACAAGAAATGCGAGCTGCGGTCTATTACGGCAATTGCGAACTTTCGATTGAAGATATTCCGGAACCCTCCGTCTCTGACGGCGAAGTCAAGATCAAAGTGAGTCGAAACGGAATCTGCGGTACTGACTTGCACGAGTATTACGACGGACCAATTTTCATACCCAAAACCGATCCACATCCGCTGACCGGGAAAAAGATGCCTCTTGTCATCGGGCATGAGTTTTCGGGCATTGTCACGGCGGTCGGCAATGGTGTCAGCGACATTAGTGAAGGCGACAAAGTCGCGGTCGAACCTATCTATCGGTGTGGCACGTGTAGACCGTGCAAAGGTGGCTACTACAACGTATGCAACCACATTGGCTTCCACGGCCTGATGGCGGATGGTGGGATGGCCGAATACACCGTTGTGCCTCGCAATATGGTCCACAAGCTTCCCGATTCCGTTCCTGTTGATATGGGCGCACTGGTGGAACCCATGTCGGTCGCCTATCACGCAGCAAAGCTCGGCAAGGTCGGTCCAGAAAGCCGTGCGCTTGTCTTCGGCGGCGGCCCAATCGGAATTGGTCTCTGGTTCGCGCTCAAGGGCATGGGGCTGACGCAAATCGATCTCGTCGAACCATCCGAAACACGTCGCAAAGCGGTCGAGACGCTGGGCGCTCGCACTATCGATCCGACTCGCGTCAATGTCACTGAGATGATTCTGGACCAGACCCACGGAAATGGAGTCGATGCGGCGTATGACGCAGCGGGAGTGCCCGCAGCCGTCGCAACGGCTCTCGACTGTCTGGGAGAACAAAGGTCGCTTGTCAGCGTTGCGATCTACGACAAGCCCATACAAACGCCGTTACTCAGCGCCGTTCTGCGCGAAAGACGCATACAGGGAACGATCTGCTACACCGGCGACGATTACAAGGCAGTCATTGACCTTATGGCCCAGGGACACTACGAGACAACCGGTTGGGTTGAGACTGTTCCGTTGAGCGGTGTACTCACGCAGGGCTTCGAGGAACTTCGCGCCGGCCGGAAAATGAAGGTCCTCGTAGATCCAACTGCCTGATTTCGCCTTTGTATCAACATCAATCAAATCTAATCAAGGAGACGAGTCATGACCGTTGCTCACGTTACGGGCGCCGCTCGTGGTATCGGGAAATCCATCGCGCTTCGGCTTGCAAGAGATGGTCACAATATCGCTGTTTCAGACCTCCCTTCGATGGAAAAGGAACTTGAGGAAACCCGGAAGCAAATCGAATCGTCGGGCGTCAGAGCAATTAGCCTGTACGGCGATATTTCTCAGCCTCAGTCGGTCAAGAAACTGGTCGAAAACACGGCAAGCGGACTTGGATCCCTTGACATCATGGTCGCCAACGCCGGCATTGCGCAAACCAAAGCACTTCTGGACGTGACGCCCGAAGAGTACGACAAGGTGCATGCTGTGAATGGACGCGGCGTGTTCCTTTGTTATACCGAAGCGGCCAGATGGATGATCAAGCAAGGCACGGGCGGGAAGATTATCGGCGCCTGCTCCATCGCGGGACATAAAGGGTTTCCTCTGTTGGGCGTCTACTGCTCGTCGAAGTTCGGCGTACGTGCGCTCACGCAGTCAGCGGCTCAGGAATGGGCTCCTCATGGCATCACCGTCAATGCTTATTGCCCCGGAATCGTCGACACGCAAATGTGGGTGGAAGTCGATCGAGACCTCGGTGCGATTAACAAGGTCGGCAAAGGCGAGTCTATGAAAGCTATGGCGCAAGGGATCGCGCTTGGGCGTGTGTCCACGGGCGACGACGTGGCGGGATTGGTGTCGTGGCTCGCAGGCCCCGATTCCACCTACATGACAGGACAATCGCTGCTAATCGACGGTGGCATGCTGTTTGTCTGACCACGCGACGGCGGCGAGCAGGATCAGCGCTTTCGGCGCTCCGATCCTGCTCGCTGTCGATCATTGCACAAGGGCGCCATCTACCTTTCGCAGACGCCGCGCTGTCAGGCCAGAAAACCAAAAAGGGCTTTAAATAAGGCTCGCTCTCAGCGATAGGCTCGGCCAATCATTGCAATCGGTCGATTACCGGATTTGGATTAGACGCCCGCACCCGAACGAACCTACGCCCTGGCGAGTCGCCAGACCATGAAGAATCAGCGGCTGGCATGTATTATCTGATACATGACACGGGCCATAAGGCCCGGACCTGGAGACAAAGTCGATGCAGCCAGATCGCCATAAAAGCATGGTGTTGACGTCAGTCGAGCGTAATCCGTTGCAGGCCGGCCCTCATTCTGATGGCAGCGTCCCTGTATCGTGGGAACGTTGCGTTGGACAGCATAGCCTGAGTCCCGATCGAATCGGTCGCCCGCTCGTGTTGTCTCCGTCCGAACTGAAGGATCATCGAGAACCCATGGGCGACCTGCTTGCGCTGTCGCAAGGAGAGGTACAGCGCCTCTTTGAGTTGCTCGCGGAGCAGGATTACATCGTGATGTTGACCGATTGTAATGGTATCGCTCTGGATTTCCGCTCCAACGCGCTCACGCTGGATGCCTGCGCGGCCGCCGGCGTTCTTCCCGGATCCATGTGGACCGAACAGGCACAAGGCACGAATGGCGTCAGCCTTTGCCTGCAGGAGCAACGCCCCCTCTCGGTCGTGATGGGTGATCACTTCGCATCGTCACTTGAACGGCTTAGTTGCACCGTTGCGCCGATTTTTGGAAACGCCGGGGAACTCGTGGCAGTGTTGAACGTGACGACGTTGATGCCTTCTGACCATGCCACGCAGGCAGTCGTGCGAAACGTCATTTCGGCGTCGGCGCGCCGCATCGAAAACCTGTATTTCGACCGACGTAATGCAGACAACCTGATCCTGCGAATCTCGAAGCACAGCGATTTTTGCGACACCGCGGGGGAAGCGCGCGTGGCCCTGGATTCGAACGGCCACATTCTCGATGCGACGCCTGCGGCACATCTGATGTTGCACAATCGGTCCATGCCGCTCATTGGACAGCCTCTCTCGGAGGTACAAGGTATGGAAGAGTGGCTCGACGCCACCGACCAACCGGCAACGCCGCTCGCGTCGGTGAATGGCCGAATCTTCCTGCGAGCGGAAGAAGTCCGTCGCAGAACGTCGACGGCCTGTTCTTCCCAGCGTAGCCAGCGTCTGCGTACCGAGACGGCGGAACGCCCATGTCTGACCGAGCTGATTGGTGATGACGAGGGTATTCGTGAATCGATAAACATCGCCCGCCGGCTCGTGACTCATCATGTTCCCATTCTGCTACAGGGGGAGACCGGAACAGGCAAAAGCGCTCTGGCCCGTGCCATCCATATGGATGTTGGAGGCGATGACGCAAAATTTGTTTCGATCAACTGTGCTGCAATCACCGCCGAACTGATTGAGAGCGAACTGTTCGGCTACCGCCCCGGTGCATTTACTGGCGCCGCTCGGCAAGGGTCCAAAGGGCGCCTGCTTGAGGCGGATGGCGGCATGCTCTTTCTTGACGAAATTGGTGACATGCCTCTCGGATTGCAAACAAGGCTCTTACAGGTCTTATCAGATGGTGAATTCGTTCCAGTCGGCGCTATCCGTTCCGTCAGGGTGAACTTCGCATTGGTGGCGGCCAGTTTGCATGACATTGCTCAACTCGTGCGCGAGGGCAAGTTTCGGGAAGACTTGTATTTCAGACTAGCCGGTGCAACCGTTCGACTCCCGGCTCTACGCGAGCGCGAAGATCGACTTCAGGTGGTCGAGCAGGTCTTTGCTCAAGCGTCGAGAAACATCGGCAAGCGCTTCTCAAGCATCGACGAGCAGGCGAGACGCGCACTCGCAGCACACAACTGGCCTGGCAATCTACGTGAACTGCACCACGCTGCGCGCTTCGCTGTCGCAGTTGATTCGGACGGAGTCATCACTCTGAACGATCTTCCTCCTCCGCTCAACGCCCGGAATGGCACCGAGGTCTCAACACCCGCTCGGGGTAAGCGCAATGCAATCGAAGTAGCGCTAGAGCGCAGCCATTGGAATGTTTCCGAAGCCGCCATTAGCCTCGGGGTCTCGCGTTCCACGTTGCACCGGCAGATGAGGTCACTCGGGATCGACCGCCCGGAAGATTGAGTCGCACGAGCGTACTGACCGCTGCGACAGAAACTGTCGCAGCGCGTGTCATCTGCAACAGTGGCGAAGGTTCCTGGCCCTTGATTGATAGGGTATTTCAAACTGGCATGCTATCTGCACGCATCCTGTCGCTAAAAGTACTACCCCAACAGGAGACATAATGAACTACGACAATATCGGCCGCGATGGCAATTTGACTTCGTCCGCCATTCAGGAGGCGTTGGCGGCAATGGCCAATGGAACGCCTCTGGTCGTCGTCGACGGTGAAGATCGCGAGAACGAGGGCGATTTGATTGTTGCTGCGGAACATGCGACACCCGAAACAATTGCCTTCATGGTCCGATGGACTAGCGGCCTACTTTGCGTGGCCTTACCGGCCGAGCGGACATCCGAGCTCCAGCTCCCTCTCATGGTCGAGGAAAACACTGATTCAATGCGTACTGCTTTCACCGTGTCTGTCGACCTCCGGGAGGGGATCACCACCGGCATATCCGCCAGCGAACGAGCGGCAACGATCAGAGCGCTCGTTGATCCTTCGCGTCAGGCCTGCGACTTCAGTCGGCCCGGCCATATCTTTCCCCTTCGCGCGGTTCGTGAGGGCATTCTGGAGCGTCCAGGACACACTGAGGCCGGGGTCGACCTCGCCCGCCTGGCGGGATTGCGGCCGGGGGCGGTCCTGGCCGAAATCGTGAATGACGACGGCAGTATGGCACGACGTCCGCAGCTCGAGCACTTCGCGCGCCTGCACGGGTTACCCCTTATCACGATCGACGATCTCGTCCGCTTCCGCCTGGAATTGGAAATCCTGGATTTTCCTCGTGATACATCACGTCGACCAGACAGCGTCGCAGCCTGACTCGTACACCGGCCCGGCAGGAATTCTCCCAAGCATGAGCGGGTCGGGTGGTCGGGGCCCAACCAAGCCTTCCATCGGCGCAGAAATAGTGTATTTCACATATGCACGATTGGAATCACTCATGAAATACGCTAGCATCAAAAGCCTCGGGCAATAGGCTCCTCGACGGGCCAAATGCCAATTGGGCTATTCGAATCGAGGTTCTATGCTTATCTTCCTCACCGGAGCCACGGGATACATCGGCGGCAGCGTGGCCACAAAACTGATCGCCGCGGGTCACCGTGTCCGCGGACTTGTTCGTTCGCAAGGCAAGGCTGACCAACTCGAAAAATCAGGCGTCGAACCAGTCATAGGCACGCTCGATGACGCCGATCTGCTCGGCACAGAGGCCCGGCAGGCGGACGGTGTGATCGACACCGCGAGCGCAGACCATTTAGCCTCTGTGGTGACTTTCATTTCGGCCTTGGAAGGCACGGAAAAACCTTTCATCCACACAAGCGGTTCGAGTGTGATTGGCGACGACGCCCGAGGTCTGTATGCATCAGACATGATCTTCGACGAAGAAAGTACCTTCGTTGTTGAAGCATCCAAGCAACCGAGGCGCGCTGTCGACCAGCTAGTCGTCGGCGCTGCAGATAGAGGCGTGCGCTCCGCTGTCATATGCCCCAGTAACATCTATGGCGTCGGTCGCGGCATCGGGCTTCGCAGCGTGCAAATTCCCGCCCTGGTCGACAACGCATTGCAGACGGGCGTCGTTCAAATCGTCGGCAACGGGACGAACCGATGGTCGAACGTTCACATCGACGATCTAACCGACTTATACCTGCTCGTGCTGGCGACAGCACCTCCGGGGGCATTCTATTTCGCGGAAAACGGCGAAGCTTCATTTGCGGATATCGGGGCCGCCATCTCGGCCAGACTTGGGCTCGGTGCCGTTCAGAACCTTTCTGCCGCCGATGCAGCTCACAAATGGGGCGAAGGTCGTGCATTCTATTCACTCGGAAGCAATAGCCGAGTGCGGGCCAAGCGTGCGCGAACTGAACTCGGGTGGGCGCCACGACACCATTCCGTGATAGATTGGATCACGACCGAAATGCCGGTTTGAAGTCCGCGAAACATTAACGCCTTGCGCCAATTAGGGCGTTCTCTCAGCGCGCCGCGATTGAGCTCACGTCTCTCCACTTTCCAAAGACCTCGAGGTGAAAAATGGTTCTCGAAGTAGCCAGCATTCAGATTCGACCCGGCATGCACGCGGAATTCGAAAAAGCAATTCGGCTTGGACTGGACACCGTCATTGCCAAAGCAACGGGATTTCAGCGCTATGAAATCCGTCGAGGTATCGAGTCTCCCGAGAGATATCTGCTGCAAATTCTCTGGCAGACCCTGGAAGATCACACTATAGGATTTCGTGAATCTCCTGCCTACACCGAATGGCGCACTATCGTAGGGCCGTTCTTCGAGAGCCCCCCGGTCGTCGAGCACTTCGAGGTCGTCGCGACATCCGCGTCCTAAGCGTCACCCTTGCATTATCAAAGTTTCGTTGTGGCGGCAATGCAAATTACAGATTTGCACCGGCTTTTAGTCCCTTCATGCTCGCAGTCGGCAGCCAGATCGAACATTCCAGGCCACACACAGGGAGCCGGTGCGAACCCGGTTCAATGGATGTGGCTCCCACCATTAACATCGATTGTTGCGCCGGTCACATAGCCCGAAAGGTCGGACGCGAGAAAAAGACAAGCACCGGCAATTTCAACGGGCCGGCCTGCCCGCTGCAGCGGAATGGTCGCTTCAATCTCGCGCTGCCTATCTGCGGTCATACCGTCTAGCATACCGGTCTCGGTCATTGAAGGACAGACGACGTTTGCACGAATGCCCATCGGACCGAATTCACGTGCGATGGTCTTCGTAAGGCTGATTACGCCACCCTTCGATGCGGCGTAATGCGCACCGCCGACAAGGCCCCCTCCCCTCTGCGCGGCTACCGATGCCACGTTCACGATCGCGCCACGCTTCTGCTCCGCGAAGATTTCCAGCGCACTCTTGCAAAGATTGAAGGCGCCCTTGAGATTCACGTTCATGATCCGATCGTAGTCCTCGTCCTCGATTGTCAGGAAGGACTGCGCCTTGACGATAGCAGCACTGTTCACAAGAGCGTCGACCGATCCGTAACGTGCGAGGACCTCTTTGAACAATCGTCGACAGTCCGCGCCGTCGCCGATATCGCACCTGATGCCGATGACTTCGGCTGCGCGTCCGGTTTTTTTCTCGATCGATGCTTTGATTTCAGCCGCAATACTGTCATTCATGACGACATCGACCGCGACTATTTTCGCACCGTGTTCCGCGAATAGCTCCGCTGTCGCGTAGCCGATCCCGCGCAGCGAACCCGCGCCGACAATTACACAAACCCTATCATTCAAAAGCATATCGATACTCCATTTTCTACTGATGCCGCTTGCGCGGAGCTTAACGTTTGATATCCAGGTGCCGTGTTTCCGGGCCCGTCAGAATTGCAATGAGCGATGCGCCCACGATGACAGCACAGAACGCGGTGATGACCCACGTTTGCCCGCCCGAACGCTGCAGCAACCAGGCGCAGATGAACGGAGTCGGGCCGCCCATCAACAAGTTTGCGCCGGTATATGCCGCGGCAGACCCGGAATAGCGGACATTCGTCGGGAACGGCTCGGCGAAATATGCGGGCTGCACGCCCGACTGAATTTGAAGCGAACCAATGAAGGCCGCCATCGCGAGGAAAATGACGTACCAATTCTTCGTGTCAAGGAGAGTGAAATACGACAGGGCAATTACCATCGTCAGGATGGACGCTATCAGCATCGTGGGCTTGCGGCCGATGCGGTCGCTCACCGCTCCACCGCCGATCACGGTGCATACCGCGAGCACATTCGCGCCCATCAGGCAGAGGAATGCTGTCTGGCTGGGAAGTGCCAGATTCTTCGTGATATAGCTCAGCGAAAATACTGTAATCACGTAAAAACACGCTGTAGGCGCACACCACACGATCAACAGTCGGACGATGGTTCCCGGATACTGCGCAAATGCTTTTACCAGCGGAACCCGGTCGTCCTGGCCTTTCGCGTGTGCTTCCTCAAAGGCCGGCGTTTCAGAAACGCGCAGCCGGATATACAGACCGACAATGACAAGCACAAAGCTGAACAGGAACGGCACCCTCCAACCCCACACCTGAAACTGCTCTGTGCCGAGGAGGCTGACCAACGCGAAAAGCATTCCGTTCGCCACCGCTGCACTGAGCGACGAGCCGATGTTGATGAAGGAACCAAACAGGCCGCGCCGGTTCTGTGGCGCATGTTCCATTGTCATCAGCTGCGCCCCGGTTGCTTCGCCGCCCAAAGCGAACCCTTGCAGGAAACGCAGAAGTACAAGGCACACCGGTGCGGCGAAGCCGATCGTGGCATAGGTCGGTAGGCAACCGATCAGAAACGAGGCAGCCCCCATCAGAGACAGGGTATAGAGCAGGATGTTCTTGCGGCCGATGCGATCGCCCAGCGCGCCGAAGAACAATCCGCCAAGCGGACGTGCAAAGAAGCCCACACCAAACGTAATGAATGCCGCCAGGATTCCCATGTTGGGATCCATCGACGTGAAGAATAGCTTTGGAAAGACAGTCGCGGCCACTGCGCCGTAGGCGGTGAAGTCGACCCACTCCAGCGCAGCACCAATCGTGCTGGCGATGGTCGCTCGCTTCGCCATCGAGGTGGACTCTTCGACTGGCACCTCCATCGTTAAGGTATTTCTCATTTCGCTGTCTCCTGCTGGATGATTTAAATAGTTTGGCAACGCATTCGGTCTAAACACTCCGACCGGTATGTCAGGTTCGAGCTTCAGTTACATCCGCATGAAGACAAGCTATGCCATCGCGTCTCAGGGGTGCGCCGGCTTGCTGAAGCGGCCGGTAACACCGGGCAAGCAATTCCATCTGCGGTCTCCTCCGGCCATATGTATGCCGGCTTCTTGTTCTCTGGAAGACTGAATGTGAGACGTCTGTCAGCGTATGACGACCGTTGAAAAGCTCGGCGCTCGGGGCGCCAAAGCCTTTCACGGCGGAATAACAGGCACTCAGGTAGAACGTTTCAAATCACTTGCCAAAGAGGTTCGGCTGATGCACTTCGATGACGTTGCCGTCCGGGTCTTGCAGAAACACCTGGTGCCAGCCAGCAATCGCCCAGCGGCCGTAGTCCGAGTAGCGGATTCCAAGTTGGTCAAGACGCTTCTTGAAGCCCTCGATGTCATCCGTTCGGAAACAGAAATGCCCACGAGCCATGGGGTTGACGATCTGCTTCATTTTGAAACCCGTGTCGAGATCGCGCTCTGCCCAGTGAAACTCGATATCGCCATCCGTCAGGAAGTCGACTTTTCCGTTGTACCCCGTCGTCGTGCTTTCAGCATTGACCCGCGCATGCTCCTCATCGTGGATCGTGCCGAGTTCAAAGAGCGTCTGATAAAACTTGGTCAAACGCGGCAGGCTGTCGGTACAGAGATTCATGTGGTGGAACTTGAACTTCATGGTGGATCCTCTAGCAGTTCGAGACAGTGAGACACTGCGATTAACAGTGTGTTGATCTGCGCTCGGGTGGTGGCAAACATCTGCTTACACAGCACGTTGTTGAATCTGGACCAGGTTTGCCGAGCGCTTGGTGACAAGTTAAGACGTTTCATTGGTGAAGTCAACTATGCACTAGTGAAAACACCTACTGTTGTTGGATGTGGAGCCGTTCGAATAGTTTGCTGCCGCGGCTTGCTGATCGTTGAACGCAAGGCTCGCATTTAAAAACCAATAAAATGGTTATATTTCAATTGGTTAAGACGAATCCACTCCCGCGACCGCCCGGTTGGTCGCTGGAGCTTAAAGTGCGCGTTGCGGTCTGCCGAAGGCAACGCTGAGTTGCCAGCCAAGGGAAAACACTTAGAATTAAATCACCTGTGCAGATAACATTTCACTTATAAAATTAGTGCAACGAGTGCCTTAGCGCGGGCAGGATCGCCGTCGCCAGCACGTGTATGCATTTCGAGCAACGTCTCGAGCGCCGCGACATTTGCAACCGGAGAACTACCTGATGAGTGACGATTTCGACGATGTAGTGAAGTCAGTCGAGCCGGGTGCGAGGCACTACTCGGCGCCCGCGTTGGAGAAAGGGTTGGATATTCTGGAAGTTCTGTGCCGAAGTCAGACGCCGGTCACACAGAAGGATCTAGCCGCACAGGTCGGCAGGAGCGTGGGTGAGATCTATCGCATGGTGCTGTGTCTCGTGAACCGCAATTACGTTGCACAAGCCGACGACAGCTACTACATCACGACAAAGCTGTTCGAGCTTTCCCACCAGAACCCACCAACTCACCGCCTCTTGCTCGAAGCGACTCCGGTGATGAACAGACTTGCAAGCGATCTGGACGTGTCGTGCCACCTGACGGTTTATAACCAGGGAAAGCAGGTCGTCATCGCGAAGGTCGACACTCCGAGCGGTATGGGTTTCAGTCTCAGGGTCGGCTCTGATCTGGACGTACTGATCTCCGTCTCTGGCCGTGTGCTGGTCGCGTTTCAGGGCGCCGAGACCAGGCGATTGCGAGTGAGCGAATCGCTTCAGCGCCGGGCTGACCAAGACCATCCTCAGATGGACATCGTTCTGGATTCCATCCGCGACCGTGGTTTTGAGTCGGCGCCGAGCTCACAGGTACGGGGACTGTATGCTGTCAGCTTCCCGATACTTGATTCTCAAGGGCATGCGAGCGCAGCGCTGACAATCCCGTACGCAGAAAGGATCGACCAGATGACCAGGAATTCGATAACAACGATTCAGGACGCGCTGGCGGGCGCCGCAAGCGCTATTTCTGCCCGTATTGGTGGCGCGTCGCGCGGGCCTGAAGAAAGGTAATAAAAAATTGCGCCGCCAAGCTCAGCGGAAATCTGTTTCGGCGACGAGCGGCTGCCGGACGTTCGCCGCAGAGTAGCAGGCACCTACACCGCGTATCAACGGGCTGGCCGTGCTCGTGACGGGCCGCCAATCCGGGCACATAACTGCCGAGCGGCATCGCCGAGGGCTTCTTCGATTTCCGGGATGGATTTTCGCCGGGCCTGGTCGATCCGCTCCGCATAGGGAACCGTCAACGCAGCGATAGCATGATTCTGGGAGTCCAGAATCGGGTAACTCACCACGTATAACCCGCGCACCTGCACACTCGGAGCTGACTCATAACCCCGCTCCTTGATGAAATCGAGGACGCCATCGATCTGCGGATCGACTTGCTCGGGGCGTCGCTTGAGCGATTCCTCAATATGGAAAAGCCGCGTCTCCTTGTCCTGGAACGCCAGCAGCACCCGC
Source organism: Paraburkholderia sp. RL17-383-BIF-A (assembly GCF_046028015.1). Taxonomy (NCBI): domain Bacteria; kingdom Pseudomonadati; phylum Pseudomonadota; class Betaproteobacteria; order Burkholderiales; family Burkholderiaceae; genus Paraburkholderia; species Paraburkholderia sp. RL17-383-BIF-A. The sequence continues at coordinate 22,631 of NZ_JARESR010000057.1, forward strand.
CCGGACGCCGACACTATCACGTCAAGCTCGGATCCTACCCGCACGCTAAACCCCATTCCGCTAGGTGAATCGACTTTGGCAATAACGATCTGGCGGCCCTGACCGTACACCGTAAGATGACATGCCTGGTCGAGCTGGCTGGAAAGTATCTGCATGAGAGGACGAGCCTCTATCAGCAGCCGGTGAGTCGGCGGATTGTTATGAGACAGTTCGAACAGTTTTGTCGTGATGTAGTAGCTGTCGTCAACCTGCGTCACATAGTTACGACTGACCAGAACGGCAATCATCCGGTAGATCTCACCCACGCTGCGTCCCAACTGCTGCGCGATGTCTCTCTGTGAAAGCGGCTTCTCCGTCCGGCAAAGAATCTCAAGGATATCAAGACCTTTCTCGAGTGCCGGCGCCGAATAGCTGCGTGCCTCCGAGTCCGTGGATTTTTCAGCGTCAGTAACATCGTCCTTCATTATGGGGCCTTCAGAATCTCGCTTTGCTTCACGTTAAGGGGGCGGGCCTTCGGCTTGGACCCTTGGGCAGCACCGGCTAGACCGCCTTCTCACTCTCGTTGCGGTGCACAAGGGCGGAATCGGGTCACTTTACTGGATCAGATTGCACGATTCAATCGAGTTCTGCCGCCTTCCAGTTCCACGCCCGCACCAACCTCCTGCCACGTTCAGGGGCGATCTCTCCCCGCTGCAGCTCACATCTCGTAAAATCGCCCCCATTTCTCACCAGCAAACCAATCAATTCACTCATGAAATTGCGCTTGGCGTTTACCATAACTTTACGCACTGCATAGAAACTATACAATTACTAATGAAATGTAAATTTCATATATGCAGATTTCGCTCAGCACTCCACCGCCGCGACGGCGGAGCCGGGAGTCGCGCAGCGCTAGAGGAAAACGACCGATGCTTAACGACGTTGAATACCAGCCGGCAACGCGAGACGAGATCTGTTCGCTCTCGGCTGTACGGCGAGTGGCCGCGATGCTGGATCTGCCTGCGGGAGCTTTCGCCGAAGGTGATCCGCTTCCAAAAGGCTGGCATTTCGTCCTGATGGGCGCTGACACCCGTCGATCCGAACTTCGCTCCGATGGTTTCCCTGGACTCGGCGTCCCGATGCCCGACCTGGGGCTTCCTCGCCTGCTGATGGGCGGACGAACCGTCCAGTACCACAGCGACATCCCCGTTGGCGCAAAAGTTATGCGGGTCAGCGCAATCCGAAGTCTTGTCCAGAAACAGAACGCCTCGGGGCCGATTGCGATCGCGACGATTGATCACGAGCTGAGACTGGCCGGCGAGACCGCTCCTGCCATTACCGAAACGCAGACCTACGTCTTGCTGCCCGAATCCCGATACAGCCCCGTAACAGGACAGCCCCAAGCCGTTACTGGAGCAACCACCAAGTCGGTGCGCCCCGACGAGACGTTGCTTTTCCAGTACTCCGCGCTCGGGTTCAACTCCCACAAGATTCACATCGACCGGACGTATGCACGAGAGGTTGAGGGATTCCCGGACCTGGTCGTCAACGGCGGCCTGTCAACGTTGCTCCTCACGGAGTTCGCGCGGAACGAGCTTGAACTCAACCTGCGTAGCTTCACGATGAAGAATGCCGCACCGTTGTTTTGCGGTCGGCAAATCACGCTCGCGGCGGATTGTCAGGGCGAAAAATGGCGCCTGAGAGCGCACGATGAGACGGGAAAAATCGCTGCAGAGATGGAGGCTGAAGTAAATGACTTTTGAACCGCTGAAAGGAATTCGGGTACTCGACCTGACCAGTGTCGTCGTGGGGCCAGTATGCTCGGCAAGGCTGGCGCAATATGGCGCCGAGGTTGTCAAGGTAGAAAGCCCTGATGGCGACCTCATGCGTGGGCTCGGCGGCTTATCGCCAACGGGGCAGCATTCGGGTGCCTACCTGCATTTGAATCGTGGAAAGCGCAACATTTGCTGCGACCTGAAAAAACCGGGTAGCCAGGCAATCATGGACAAGCTTGTCGCGTCCTCTGATGTGATCATCGCGAATATGCGGCCGCAAGCGCTCAAGCGCCTGGGACTCGATGCGGACACCTTGAGAGAGAGGCATCCCGACAAGATTTATTGCCTGATAACCGGCTACGGCACTGATGGCCCGTACGCAGGCCACCCTACGTACGACAGCGTCGTTCAGGCGGCAACCGGAATGACCGGGTTGACGCTTGCAAGAGACGGTGTGCCGGCGTACGTGCCCATGCTCATCTGCGATCATGTCGTGGGTGAAATCGCCGCGGGTTCCATCCTTGCCGCAATCCTGCAACGGAACGTGAGCGGCAAAGGATCGACGCTGGAAGTTCCCATGTTCGAGACGATGTCGGCGTTCGTGTTACAGGAGCATCTCGCGCAGCAGAGTTTCGACCCGCCGGTCGGCCCCCCGGGTGACCTTCGACTTCTCAGCCCTCACAACAAGCCGGTGAAAACATCGGACGGCTGGATTGCTTTTACGATCAACACGGATCAGCAGGTTCGTGCGTTTCTGAATGCGGTGGGCCGAACGGAGCTTATCGGCGACCCTCGCTTCGCGACGGTGGGTGCGCGCGCAGAGAACGTCAAGGAGTGGTTCGAGATTCGTGGCGCCCCCCTCACCGACAAGACGACTTCCGAATGGCTGGACATCCTCCAGCGGGCGGACATCGCAGTCAAACCGTGTCATACGCTCGAGACGCTACCGCACGACCCTCACCTTGAGGCAGTCGGTCTGCTCCAGTATGAAGAGCATCCCACGGAAGGCAAAACAGTCGCAATCCGGCCCACAATCAGTTTCGATAATGCGTATCCGCCGCTGCGGTCATTTTCTCAACCACGAGGGTGGGAGACTTGCGCCCTACTTGAAGAGGTTGGTTTTTCGTCGCCCGAGATCGAGACTCTGCTCGCGGATGGGGCGGCTGTAGAGAGTTCTGGACGCCGGGGCTCGGCTGCCTGACGGACACGCATGGCGCGCCATGCGATGGTCAACGACGGGACAAAAACTTAGACTCTGAGAGATTAACCATGACCGAAGCATTCCTGTGCGACGCGATTCGCACCCCCATCGGCCGCTACGCGGGTTCGCTGTCGTCGGTGCGCGCCGACGATCTGGGCGCGGTGCCGCTCAAGGCGCTGATGGAGCGCAACAAGGACGTCGACTGGAACGCGATCGACGACGTGATCTACGGCTGCGCGAACCAGGCCGGTGACGACAACCGCAACGTCGCGCGTATGTCGCTGTTGCTGGCCGGTTTGCCGCAAGGCGTGCCGGGCACGACGGTGAATCGTCTGTGCGGCTCGGGCATGGACGCCGTCGGCATTGCCGCGCGCGCCATCAAGTCGGGCGAGGCCGCGTTGATGGTGGCGGGCGGTGTGGAAAGCATGAGCCGCGCGCCGTTCGTGATGGGTAAGGCAACCAGCGCGTTCTCGCGTCAGGCCGAAATCTATGACACGACCATCGGCTGGCGTTTCGTCAACCCGTTGATGAAGAAACTGTAC
>NZ_JARESR010000058.1:0-25180 GCF_046028015.1 Paraburkholderia sp. RL17-383-BIF-A
GAGAACGATTGACACATCGTCAACCCCCTTTTGTGAATTTTCTTTTGACCAAGTGCCGATCCACGCCAGAACCAAGCCGCCCCTATATATAAGGAAGTAGGACCAGCGGGCCCGCGTCATGTGAGAACGACCAAGTTCCTCTATAGTGAGGAGCTTGAAATCCACCAATACGCACGCACCTTGGAACACGGACCCGACAACCGCTCCAAGCCCGACCAGCGGCCCGGGGATGCACCTGCAACAAACGCGCATGATGAAATGATGTGCACACAATGAGCGCGAAGGCTGAAGCTCGTATATAATGCGAGCCGCGCGAATTTCGCACATTTCTATCGGCCCGCTTCGAGCGGGCTCATCTTTTTTGCTCCCCAGAGCACAGCCAAACAACCGCGTTGAGTCACTCAGGTGATGTTGAGCCATGCTCGAAACGCCTGACGGTCGCGTCTTGCGTCTCATAGCGAAGCCTCTAGAGGAGAATACGTGAACCCTTTTGATCGCGAAGATTCGCAACACGAAACCGCCGGCTACGCCGCCAAAGCTCCCTCGGGCCGTACGGCCAAGGGCAAGGGCGCCGGCAAAGCGATCCCCGTGGCGGCCGAGCTGCCGCCGCAGCAAGCCGAAGAACGTCAGCGCCAGATGCGCGCGCTGATCCAGCTCGGCAAGGAACAAGGCTATCTGACCCACGCGCAGATCAACGACCATTTGCCCGACAACTTCGCGCAAACGGCGGCGATCGACAGCATTGTCAGCGCGTTCAACGACATGGGCGTGCAGGTCTACGAGCAGGCGCCGGATGCGGAAACCCTCCTGCTCAACTCGAACGCCCCCGCCGTGGTGTCGGACGATCAGGCGGACGAGGAAACCGAAGTCGCGCTGTCGACCGTCGATTCCGAGTTCGGCCGCACGACCGACCCGGTGCGCATGTACATGCGCGAAATGGGCGCGACCGAACTGCTGACGCGCGCCGGCGAAATCGCGATTGCCAAGCGCATCGAAGACGGCCTTCACGAAATGGTGCAGGCGATTGCCGCCTGCCCGCTCGCGATCTCGGCCATTCTGGCGAGCGCCCAGCAGGTTGCCGACGGCGAACTGCGCATCGACGAACTGGTCGACGGCCTCAATGAAGACACGGTCGCCGCCGAAGAAGACAGCGCTAGCGCGGACGCGTCGGCCGATGTCGACGCCGACGCGGACACCGACGACGACGAAGACAGCGACGACGACGTCGGCCCGGCCGACTCCTCGGCCGCAGACGAAGCACGCCTGAAGCAGCTCACGAGCGACTGCCTCGAAATCTTCGCCCAGGTCGGCATGTTGTCCGACCAGATGAACGCTTCGCACACACGCGGCGACGTCACCTCGAAGGCGTACCAGCGCGCGCGCGAAGAGATCCAGCAGCACCTCGCGAAGATCCGCTTCACGGCACGCACCATCGACCGTCTGTGCGGCGACGTGCAGCAACAGGTTGCTCAAGTTCGCGCGATCGAGCGCAACATTCTGCAAATCGTCGTCACGAAGAGCGGCATGCCGCGCGAAAAGTTCATCGAGTCGTTTGCCGGGCATGAGGCCGACCTCGGCTGGACGGAACGCGCCGCACGCTCGAATACATCGTACGGCGCGGCGCTGGAGCGTCATCTGCCGGCAATTCAGTCCGAACAGCAGAAGCTGATCGAAATCGAAGCAACGGTTTCGCTGCCGCTGAAGCATCTGAAAGAGATCAACCGCCAGATGGTCGCGGCCGAATCGAAGATGCGCAAGGCGAAGAGCGAGATGATCGAGGCGAATCTGCGTCTTGTGATCTCGATCGCGAAGAAGTACGTGAACCGCGGCATGCTGTTCCTCGATCTGATCCAGGAAGGCAACATCGGCTTGATGAAGGCCGTGGACAAGTTCGAATACCGTCGCGGCTGGAAGTTTTCCACGTATGCCACGTGGTGGGTCCGCCAAGCTGTCACGCGTTCGCTCGCCGATCAGGCTCGCACGATCCGCGTGCCGGTGCACATGATCGAAACGATCAACAAGCTGAACCGCATTTCGCGCGAAATCCTGCAGCAGACCGGTCAGGAAGCGCATCCGTCCGTGCTCGCGGAACGCATGGAACTCTCGGAAGAGAAGGTGCGCGGCATTCTGAAGATCGCCAAGCAGCCGGTGTCGATGGAAACGCCGGTCGGTGACGACGGCGACGCCACGCTCGGCGACATGATCGAAGACTCGGCAGCTTCCTCGCCGGCCGACGCAGCCATGCAGGCCGACTTGCGCGCCGCCATCGACGACGCGCTCGACTCGCTGTCGCCGCGCGAAGCCAAGGTGCTGCGCATGCGCTACGGTATCAACACGAAGTCGGACCACACGCTCGAAGAAGTCGGCAAACAGTTCGACGTGACGCGTGAGCGGATTCGTCAGATCGAGAGCAAGGCCATGCGCAAGCTGATGCATCCGAGCCGCGCCGACCGCCTGAAGTCGTTCCTCGACCGCTAAGTCAGCAATTAGGCCAGCAATTAAGCCAGTAATTGCGCTTGTCGTGCGTCACGCACGGCAAGCGCACCACTCCTCCTCCCTCAGCAAGCAAGCAGCGAAATGATCCCGCGGTGGGTGATTCGCGCTGCCGCCCGCCTTCCAGCCGCATAGAACGCGCCAGACTCGCGCTGAAAAATCGCGAAAAGCGCCCGACGTCATTGCGCGTCCGCGCAACTTTCTCCAATACATCTCCCCGCAATTGCCGATCAGGCGCATGCACGTCCAGGCGTACTACGCCCGCCACATGCGGCAGCCACAGCCAATCGCCGCAAAGCGCTCCCGCGTCCATCATCCCCGCAGGCAACGGGCACAGTCGTTGCGCGCTCCTCCGTATACCTTTTATGAGGAGCAAATCATGACTACCCTCGATCCCCACATCCCGGCATCCGCCGGCGCGCAAGGCGCAACTATTGTTGGCGTTGGTATCGGCGACGGCCCCGGACCGGACGTCATGGCCGCATCCACGCTCGACGGCAACAAGGTGATCTCATCCGACGGCGAACATGTCGGCAAAATCTCCGACATCATGCTCGACGTGCGCGGCGGTCGGATCGCTTACGCGGTGTTGTCCACCGGCGGTTTTCTCGGCATAGGCGACACACTTCACGCTATCCCGTGGAGCGCGCTCACGCTCGATACGGACGACAAATGTTTCGTGCTCGACGCAAGCGCCGAATTGATCAAGAACTCGCCGGGCTTCGATAAGGATAACTGGCCTTCCATGGCGGATACGCAATGGGGCGCCACCGTGCACGAGTATTACAACCGTCGGCCGTATTGGGAAGCCACGCGCGACGTGGTGGAGGGGCGAGAATCGGACTCCGATCTTTGATTGGCGCATGGTTGGTCGGGATCAGGCCGTCAACCTGAGCGAGGAAAAGTGCCGCGAGCCGTTCTTTAACAGAAGGCGTGCATAGCGCTGAGTTTGTCCACGGCATTTGTCCACAGAAACTGTTCGCAAGCCTGTGGACAACCTGCGCATGACTCACGCAACTCGTTGAACGCATTGGCTTTCACCTGCGCGCTCTCAATGAGTCGCGGGTCTCACCGCTTGGCGGACATAGGCGTGGCTTCGCGGTATTACGGCAACACAGTTACGGCAACACAAACGTTTTCACGAGCGTCAGTTCACCGGCCTTGCGCATAGGCACCCGAATCGTTTCGCTCTTTTCGTTCGGCGTATTCTCGTTCGCGATGATGGTGACCTGCGCGACGGTCATATCGGCGCCGCTATTGCCGCTGCCGTAGTAATTCACAAACACCAGATATGTGCCCTTCAACGGCGCTGCCGACGAGTAAATCTCCGGTCCATAGCCGGTCGTCACGTCGACGTCGAGCGCGCCGCCATTCGGCGCAACGCGCTCGCCGTACCAGGTGTGCGCGCCGTCGGGCGACACGACGTGCAAATCCAGATCGGTGCCGTCGGTGTCCCACGCGAGCAGCACGCGCAGCTTCGGCTGGGTCTTGCCGCTATAGGCGTCGTAGAACTGTACGCGTTTGCGGCTGCCGTCCGGCGCGCGCAGTTCGACGCCGTTACTGCCGGCAGGAAACGCGTAAGGCCGCGAGAACTTGCCGTCCTCTTCCACGCGCTGCGGCAATGGTGTGCCGTCGACCACGAGCGTGCCCACCGTGGTGCCCTTCTTCTTCGGCGTGTTGCGAATCTGCCCTTCGATCAGCGCGAATCTGGACTGCCCTTCCGGCGTCGATACCGACACTGCCGGGTAATGCACGTCCTGCGTATAACGCTCGCTGTCACCGCTCGTGTTGCGCCAGCCATTCAACGGCGCGGCAAAGTCGATGTCGCTCGCATACGCCGCCGGCGCTGCCTGCAGGCAGGCCAAACAGGCTATTGCGAACAACTTGTGACTCGCTTTCATCCAACCCGTCGTCTCGACCTTCATCTTCACTGCTCCCATCCCGCTGTCAGAGTCGCTCGCTGTTCGCGAGCATCAGGTCGCCGATCTTGCGCAGCGGCGCGACCCTCGTTTTCATGCCATTCGTTCGGCGTGGTTTCGTGGAACCACTGCTTCAGCGTCGTCCCGATCACGGCGCCATCGTGCGAAGCGCGTATCGACGTTGTAGCCGGTCGAATCGAAGTTGCCCTGCTAATTCACATACAACAGTCACGCTTCACGCCCGAGCAGACGCCCGCATGACGCACCAAAGACGGCCGGCTCAACAGACATAACGGCAAGCGCGTGACGATATTCATTGGATCGAATTGTCAGTACGAATCAGCGTGCGCGCGGTCCGCTCGACGAACGTCTCATCGAGACCACGCGGATGATGCTGGAACGCGAGGTGAATATATTCATGCGCCAACGCGATACGATCCTCTTCGGTTTGCAAGCGATACACGTACACGCGATTGCGCTGCGCGTCGGCATACGGTCGCCCTTCACGTACCGCGCACACCGCGGGCAGATCGGGGGTTTCGTAGCCCGCCGCGCCGTCCATGCGCCGCGCCCACAAAAGCGCGTTGCGCTGCAGCCAGGCCTGCGCACCGGCCACCGCGATGCAGTCGCCCGATAACGGACTCTGGAACGACGTCAGCGTCGCTTGCGGCCAGGTGCGCGCGAGAATGGCGTCGAACGTCAAGCCGGTTTGAGCGGAGGCCTTCGCGGCCAACCAACTCATCTGTCCCGGCGCGGCCTTGTCGTGGTGATACTGGACGGGCACGCCGGTCAGCACGAGCGCATCGGTCAGATCGGCGGCATGACGCGCGGCTGCCGTCGGCGCGCGCGGCAGGACGCGCTGCGTGCTGCTGCTGTCGTCGATACGCAAACAGCCGTGATCGTGGCTGCCATGTTGCACGACGTAGGTTCGCGCCGCGACGGCTAGCGCCTTGGCCGCCTCCGGCTGGCTGGTGTCGCCTTCGCGCTCGACTACGCGCGCCACGTAGTCGTTCATGCCGAACCGGCCGACCACTTGCGGCGCGCCCACAGCATCGCGATCGAGCCGCAATTCGCCGCGGCTCGTCACGCGCGCCCAATTGCCATTCACAAAGCCGACCCGGAAATCCCCGCGCAATGGACCGTCCGTTACGGAGGCCGGCCCTTTATCGCCGAGCACTTCGCGAATCGGATAGCGGCTGAAGAAATCGACCAGTACGCAAGCCGTATCGTCCGGCACGGTGATCTGCGTGAGCAGCGGCGCGATGCGCGGCGCGGCGGCCGCCAGCACGCGCGCGCTGCCACCCGAACCGCCCAGCCACACCGGCGTGCCGTCGGCGAGCCAGCCCGCCGCGCCGCCAATCGAGGCACCCGGCCGCGCCGGATCCGGCATCGTCCAGGTCTTGGCGCGCAGGACACTGCCGTACAGCGACACCGTGCCTTCGCCGCGTCCGCTGGTCAGCACCGACACGAGCGTGCTCGCGGCCGCTTCGCGCGGCCGGCTCGGCATGGCCTGCAACGCGGCGAGCAATTCGGCTACCGGCACACGGCGCGCGGGCGTCATGGCGTGCAGATCGCGCAACCAGACGGGCGCGTGAGCGGCAGTCCAGTACTTGCGCCAGTCGGTGGAATCGAGTTGCAGGCGCGCGGGCTCGAAAAAGAGTCCGCACGACTGCACCAACGCATGTTCGCGATCGATGTGGCCGCCGGTCATGCAGCAATACACTTCTTCCGGGTCGTCGCCGTTGCAGGCGTAATCCGGGGTGGCGATGTTGCGATCCAACAGATAGCCGTAGACGAACAGTTTCCACACGCTGCCGAGCGGCGTCTCAAGCGTGCGTGGCAAGTCATTCGCGGCCTGAGGCGAGAAGCCGACCGGCGTGCCGCTGCCGTCGGCTTGCCAAAGCCGGTCCTGGCCGTCGCGCAACCAGGCAAAGCGCAGCATCTGCGGCGCGGAGGCCGTGGCCGACACAGTTGAAGACGAAGCCGCCGCGTCCGTTGCCGTTCCGTTGAAACCGCACACCACGCTCACGGCGAGCGCGATCCGCAGCGTGGCTGCCAGACGATCGCTTAAAGGCCGTAGCGCGCGGAACATGGCGGTCTCGTCTCGCTTACTGGATGCGCAACGTCGTCACGCGATCGCTCTTGCCGCCTTCGAACGCCTTCGCGTCCGGCTGATACATGCGGAAGTACCGCGCGGGCGGCAGCGCGAACGTGCCCGGTAATGCGAAGCGCACCAGTTGCCGCAGCGTGACCGGCCGGTCGAGCAACGGCACGGGCTGGTGATATGCGAGCTCGCCCATCTCGTAGGACGCCACGCGTTGGAACGGCTGCGGGCCGCTCACGTCCTCTTTCGCGCCCGGCAGCCCGTCGATCGACACGCCCCAGCTCGTCGCCTCGACATCGCCGCCCGGCGGCAGCGGCACGTCGAGCAAGCCGTAGTGGTACGCGTTGCCCGAGCGCGGCGTGAGCGTGACTTCGTCGACGTAGAGCGCATTGCTGTCGATCGCATCACCCGGCTTAACCAGACGCGCGGTGAACGCGGAGCGGCCCAGCTGGCTCTCAGCCGCCGCATCTTTTTTCTTCGGATCGGCCGCGATCTCGACCGGTTCGAGCTTGTAGAAACGCCGCGCAACAGTGATGTTCAGACGGCTGTCTTCGCTCGTGTGACTGCGGAACGAGACCAGCGCGTTAACGTCGGTGCGCGCGGCGCCGGCGTCGAGCGTGGCCGGCAGCGTCGCGCCGGTCCACTTGTAGAGCGGCGTGCCGGTGGGCGTCGCGGCGCGCGTCCAGCCCGAGCCTTGCAGCGACGGCAACGACGCCGCCGCCACCTCGCCGCCCAATGCCTTGCGCAACCACAGGAGCGTCAGCGCGCGATCGAGCGTCGGGTAATCGGCGCTGCTCTTCGCTAGCAAAGCCGATGCATCGACTGCCGCGCCGCCGTCGCCGCCGGACATGACCAGCAGGCTTAGCACGAGCGGTGCCGGATCGCTGCTCAACGCAGTACGCGCGGCGCTCGCCGCAGCGTCGAAACCATCGGGCAATTGAGCATTCGCGCTGCGCGCCATGCTCGCGATCAGCAGCGTTGCCATCTGTTTGCCGCGCGGCGAATCGGCTTGCGCGAACACGATGCTGTCCGACGCGTTATACGTGCCGTTGCGCGCCGGCGCATTAGCCGTGGCGGCCGCGTCGCTCATCAGGTCGGCGGCCACGCCCGACACCGGCGTCGCAACCGGCAAGCCCATCTGCTGTATCAGCCACAAGGCCAGTGCGCGATGCAGCAGCGGCTCTTTCGCACCCGCGTCGCGATAGACGTCCATGGCATGCTGCCAGTTGTCGGCGGGCAGGCTGATGCCGAGGCTGCGGCTCGCGAGCCAGTCCGCGTAATACGCGTAAGCCGTGATCAGCGCGCTGCCGCCGGTGGTATCGCCCCACCAGCCGAAGGTGCCGCCGACGCCCGCCAGCATGGCCAGACGCTGCCGCTGATTGCGCAGCAGCGCTTCGAGCCCTTGCGTCGAACTCGCGTTGTCGGCATGGCCGATCGCATCATGCGCGAGCGCGAGCGGAATCAGGCGGCTCGAAGTCTGCTCGGCGCAACCGTACGGATAGGCGATCAGATCGTCGGCGACGCGCATGAACTGGCTCTGCGCGCTGCCAATGAATCGCACACTGACGTCCTGCGCGTCTTGCGGCAGATTGAGCGGCTTGTTCGTGCCGTCGAGCGCCAGCGTGTTCTGATGCAGATCGAGCCACCCGCTCGCGTCCAGATGAATCGTGGTTTGCAAACGATCCACATCTTTACCCGCGCTGCGCAGCGTCGCGTTGATCACGCCATCCTTCAGCGCGCCGCTCGGCAGGCGCAAATAGTTCGCGCCACGCTTGAGCGTGACCTTCTGATTCAACGAAAGGCCGCCGCCCTCCACGACCCACTGCGCGTCCATGTCCGCGTCGGTCTGATTGAAAGCGATCATGTCGATGGCGGGCTGATCGTTGACGCGGAAATGCGACGGCCCGCTCCACTTCAGATACAGCGCCTTGTCCGAGCGCACGTATGCGGTACGCTGACCGACCATGCCATCCGGCGCCGCGGCGCGCACGGTAATGCGCCAGCGCGCCAGCGAATCCGGCATCCTGAACGTCATGGTGGCGTGACCGTTCGCGTCGGTTTTCAGGTTGGCTTCCCACGCGGCCGTGTCCTGATCGTCGCGGCGCGGCCGTTCGAGCACTTTCACACCGCGCTCGTTGTAGTTCGCGCGCTGTGGTCCGCCCGGCGCGCCCTTCAACGGCGAGCGCGCGAGGTCGTAGGTGATGAACGACAGGCTCGACGAAGTCCGCACGTTATTCCGGCGCGGGTGATAGAAAAAATCGACGATATTCGGCGCGATCTCCGGCTGTAACACGTAGACCATCTCATCGACCACGCTCACGGTCAGGTTCGCCGCTTCCGGTTTGCCGTTCACCGTGCTGTCGAGATTCAGCGTGACTGTGTCGCCGGGACCGTACACCGGCTTGTCGCTCTTCACGTTGAGTTCGATCTGCGGTTGGGCGACCACGATGCCCGCGTTCTGGAACACGTATTCGCCGGCGTGCACGTACAACACTGAGAACGTCATGTTCGGCGCGAAATCAGCGCCCACCTTGATACGCGCTTTCCATTGCGACGGCGCGACGCGTTGCAGTTGCAGCCAGTCGCCGCCTGCCGTCAGCAGCGCGCGACGTTCCACGTTGTCGCGTTCGAGCGTGAGCAACGCGTCGTCGACCGGCATCGGGAACGTGATCAGCGCTTCGGCGGTATCGCCGATCTTGTACCTGTCGCGATCGAACACGATCTCGACACTGCCCGGAATCGCCTTCACGCCGTCGCCCGCAACCCAATGGCTGGCGGCGGCGAGCAGGTTGCCCTGGTCATCTTTGACCGACAGCATGTACGAGCCCGGTTCGTCGAATTGCACCGGGAACGACAGCTTGCCGCCCGCGCTCGTGCTCTTCAACGCGCCTTCGCCATGCGTTTGCGATTCGAGACGCGTCCATTCGTATTTCGACGGCGCATGCGAAGCGGGATCGATCGCACCGAGCGCCTGCAGATCGAAGCTGACCGATTCCTTCGGTTGCGAGAACGATTTGGCTGTGGTCAAACGATACGGTGTCGCGCCGCGCGCGATCAGCACTTCACGTGTAACTCGCACCTTGTACGCCGCGCCGTCCTGCGCGAACAGCGTCAACGCATAGCGGCTCGGCTCCTTCGCGGCCGGCAGCGTGAGACTCGCATTGCCGTCGCTGTCCGTCTTCAACTCCTGCTGGTCGAGCTTGACCGGGAACAGACCCGCATAACGCAATTCGCCGTCGACGATCGTCACTTTTTGCGCGCGCAATGTGACCGAGATCTTGCTATCGCGCACCGGCTTGCCGTCCGGATAGCGCAACTGGATCTTGCCCTTCAGCGCCTCGCCGGTCGCGTAGTCGGCTTTATCCATCGAGAGGTTCACGTCGAAGTGCGGCTTCACATATTCGGCGACGCGAAATGCACTGCCGTATACATCGCCGTTGTAGTCGAAGCGCAACGTGTAGCCGCCGGCGGTGGCATCGGCGGGCAGTGTGAACGCGGTATCCGCGCCCGTGTCGGAAGCGAAATGCACCTTGCTGCTCGCCACCGGCGCGCCGTTCGGATCGAGCACGTCGAGCTTGAGATCGGCCTCGGCGGGCGCGGACGATTGCGTCGCGTTCTGGAACGTGCGGCCGATGAACTTCACATGTACCGGATCGCCCGGCCGGTACATGGGTCGGTCGGTGACCGCGTAGATCTTCGTGTTATAGATCTCGCTGTCGTAATAGAAATTCTCGGAGACGAACACACCGCCCTGCGGATCGGTGCCGAGCACATAGCTGCGCTCGGGGCTCACGTGTTGCAGCACCAGCGCGCCGTCGTTGCCGGTCGTGCCGCTTTGCAGGACGCCCACGCCGTCGGTCCAGTTCACTTCCGTATTCGCGACCGGCTTGCCGTTGTCGCGCCGCGTGGTCCATACCAGCATGCCGTTCGGCGCGGCTTTGACGACCGCCACCGTGTCGGACACGAACAAGAGCGTATGCGCGCGATAATTGCCGATCACCGCCTCGACGATATACAGCCCCGGCGGCAGCTTGCCGACCGGAATCATCACGTTGCCTGCGCTGGCTTCGATAAAGTTACTGCTACTGCCCGCGAGATTCACACCCTTGGGCGGCTGGATCACTTTTGCGTCCCAGATCGGATAGCGGAAACGCGCGACCATGTCATAGCCTTTGAGCGGCGCGAATTGCGAGTTCGGCTCGGATTGCGTCTGCTTACCGGTCTGCTCGCCGAGCTTGAATTGCGGCGCAGCTTCAGTCGCCTTGCTGCGGGTCGCGAAAGACAGCACACGCTGCCACGCGCGGCGCGCTTCGGTGAACCAGCGGTCCCACAGATACGCGAGCGTATTCGCCAGCCCTTCACCCTGATAATTCGGCGCGACATTCAGCCGGTGCAGATTCTTCTGCGCCTTCAGAAAGTCGAGCGGCTTCGGCACGCGATACACGACGATATCCGCGCCGCCATACGCCTGCAACGCGTCCTTGAAGTCGCGGCCGGGCGCTTCGAGCCGCACCCGCGCGAGTTGATTGCTGGCGAAGCTCGCGTCCGAGAGCAGGAAGAACGGCTGACCGTCGACCTTCTGCGAACTGAAGTTGCTCGACGGCGCCGTCTGCAACGTTGGATTTCCTGCGATGTTGGCATCGGCGGCGGTGTTCGACGCTTCGTCGTCCGCATAAGCAGCCGGTGCGACGGCGAACGTCATGGCCGCGAATAAGACGGGAAGCAGCGCCGCGAACGCGCATGCCGCGCGACGGCGCGCGTTGCCCAACCAACCGCGCGATGGCGTGACGGAAATCATTCGGGTCATGGTGTCAGAAAGTCCAAACGAAACACGCCGACGAAATTCGGATTGCCGTCGAGCGGCTGCCAGCGGGAATCTTTCCATTGCATCAGGTCGGAAACGGCCACGGCGCGCAGACCGGTATCGGTCGGCGTGACGGTGCCTGTGTGATAAGCGATGTAGCGATCCAGCCAGATCATCAGATGCTGGTCGTCGCCCTGGTCGAAGAACAGCAGATCGCCAGGCAGCGCCTGGTTCACGTCCTTCGAAACAAAACGGCTGTTGCGTTGAATCAGTGCGATTGCCGACGCGTACGCGCCGGTGGAACCATCGAGCTGGGTCCAGCGGTTGGCGATCGTGCGCTGCGCTGCGGACAGTTGCAGTTCGGGCGGCATGCTGCTGGTATCCGCGAGACTGGTCATGCCATTGGCGCGCAGCCATCGGGTGTCGTGCGGCCTGAGCGTCTCGCCGACCGCGAAGCGCACGAGCCCCGCGCAATCGCGTTGGGTCCAACGCGGCGTGGGTCCGCGCCGCATCTGCTGGTCGACGATACGCACGAACCACGCGCGAAATGCCGCCGATTGCTGCGGTGAGAGTGCGTCGGGGTCGGGTGATGCGGTGGTGCTGGTGAGCGCGTGCGCGTAAGGGGTGTAGGGCGCGAGGCCCGCGACGGCGAATGCATATGCAACGCGTGCGAGCCACGCGCGGCGCGAGGCGGTGGCGGCGTGGCGTGCGACAGGCGCGGGATGCGTGGACTGCGCAACATGCACGGAGCGCGTCGACTGCGCAGCATGCGCGGCATGCGCGGCATGCGTCGGCTGAGCAGCATGCCCGAACTGCGCGGCATGCGCTGGCCTTGCTGCGACCGCGCCTTGCGGCGCGCGCTCAGGCGCGCACGTCGCGACTGTCGCGTCGGGTACGCGAAGGCGGCGCACTCAGTCGCCCTCGGTGCCAGGTTGATCCGCGGGCGTATCCGCAGCGCTTTCTGTCGAACCGGCACCGGCTTTCGCGCGATCGAACCACCACTCCACCGGCACCCAGCCCGTCGAGCCCGGCAGGTTTTGCGGCAGCGTCAGCGAGACCGGCGGGTAATGAGCGAGCGCGTGCAGCTTCGGCACGAGATGCGTGCGCGACGCGTTGCGGAACACCGCTTCCTGATCCGCCGGCAACGCCGCGCCCGCCTCGCGTTCGATCAGCGCGGCGGCCGACGAAGGCGTGAGCGTCAGAATCGTGCGCGGCAGACGCTGCGGCGCGAGCGTATCGGCCAGCGCCGGATAGCGCTTGTCGAGCACCGCGAGCGTGTCGTCGACGAGTCGCCCGTCCGGCGAGAAGATCAGATAGCCGTGCGCGAGGGCGAGCGTGACCGGAAAATAGCGCTCCGCCGACAACTGCGACGCGAACGACGCCTTGCTGGTCAGTGCCGTGCCCGACCGCGCGCTGACGGGACGCTGCCACACGGTAACATCCGCGCCCTGGTCGCGCGTGGTGACCGGCAAGCGGCGATAAGCCGACGAGTCCGCGCCGTCCGTTTTGGCGGCCTTCGCTTCATAGGCGCCGATCACATCGCCGAAGGTCTTGCCGAGCGCCGCCTTCAATGCGGCGACACCGGCCGCGTCCTGCTTCTTCACGCGCGCGACGAACACCGGCGCGACCAGCGTCGACTTTGCATACCAGCACACCGCCGCGGGACCGGCGAGCTGATCGCCAATCGCGGCAGCGTTATCCGCGCCGCCGGCCACCTTGCCCAGCAGACCCGAGGCTTCTTTCCAGTCCGCCGGCAAACTCGTGCAGGCCGCCGGATTGGCTGGCAACGCGCGCCACAAATCGGCGCTGTTCCACTGCTGCGGCAACTTGCCCGGGTCGATCAGCGCCGAGGTTTGCCAGTTCGCCGCTGCACGTCCCGAAGCATTCGACGAAAAATCGAAGCGCAGTGCGTCGATGCCGGAGAAGAACGCCTGATAACCGAACGACAGATAGTTGGCCGACACCACCAGCCGGTGACCCTTCGGCGCCTCGCCGGGTGCGTCGAGCTGATAGGCGCGCGCTGCATCGTCGCGGCGCGAGGAGAGCATGTCGGACACCGCATCGGCCCGCTCGCCGAGCAGGCCGCCCTTCTCGTCGAGCAGCACGCCGGGCGCGGACAGTACGACCAGCCGGTCGTCCTTGCTGGCGAACAGCAGCGTGCGGCCCACTGCCAGTTTCAATGCGTAGACCGGCACGTCGCCGGAGAGCTTCGCCACCTGGCTCAATTGCGCGTCGCTCGTGGCGACATTGCCGACGCCTTGCAGCAGCTTCGCAAAACCGTTGCGATGCATCGACATCACCCAGTAGCCGAGGCGGCCGTCAGGCGAGCGCCACAGCAGCACGTGCGCGGGTTCGTCGAACACACGGCGGATCACTTCGTCGCGCCAGTCGAGCTGATGTTCGAACGCGAGCCGGCGCAGCGCGCCTTCGGCGGACAGCCGCGTATTGCTCGATTCGTAGTAGTCGACGAAGTCTTGCGTGAGCACGTCGTGCAGCAATGGCACGCTCAGAATGTCGCGCGGCAATCGCGAGAGCGCTTCACTGTCGATCACCGCGTCAGGGTGATGAATGTCGAGGACGATTTCGCCATTCCCGGCGGCTTTGCGATGCGCAAATGGACGCCACACCGCCTGAATGACCACGCCGGCCACAACCAGAAGACCGACAACCAGGATTGCAATCTTTTTTCGCGACATCTTCATCTGATTTCTTCTGGTTCGATGCGACGGTATTAACGGGAATGCCCGGCGGATTAAACCAGCGGGATCATGGCCGAAGGCAGCGATGATAACCGATATTTTTAACGCAAAACCAACGGCACTTCCTATTTAACAGTCGTGCCACTTCAAGGTTTGACAAAAATCGGACACACGTCTAATTAAGACGATTGGGAACCGAGTCCATTCGATGCGGCGATCTGATTCGCCAAACCGGCACGAACAGGATCGGAGATTATTTGCTAGGCATGCACGCCCCTTGCGTTCAGCGCGCCGTGAATAATGCCTTTATCCGTGAACGGTCATGCAAGGCATTACGGTTCGCGGGTTTTATGCTAAATCCACGCAATTAAACGCGCATGTAAAAAACCCGGCGGTACAGAGAGTGCCCGCCGGGTTAATTGCGCATCGCGCTTACTACTTTGATATCGATCTGTCTTAGCCGCTGTCAAAACCGTTCGAGCGCCTGTTTCATTCTCTGCACGCCGGTTTCGATATCGGCTACGCCGGGCGCGGCAAACGACAAGCGCAGCGCGGCGGTATCGATATTGTCTTTATAGAAAGCCACGCCCGGCACAAACATCACATTGCGCTCGATACAAGCGCGCAGATAATCGGACGCATTCTGACCGGCTTTCAGTCGCGCCCACACGAACATGCCGCCAGCCGGGCGATGAAACGCAATGTGCTCCGGCAGTTGCGCTTCCAGCGCGTCGCACAGCGTGCGGCATTTCACGGCATAGGCGTCGACGATGCGCGGCAAATGCCGCTCGAGCGCGCCGCTTGCGAGGTACTCCGCGGCAATCGCCTGGGTCCACGGCGAGCTGCACAGGTCGACCGTCTGCTTGGCGACCACGCAACGGCGCAGAATCTCCGCATGCGCGAGCATCCAGCCAACGCGCAGGCCGGGCGCGACGATCTTCGACAGACTGGAGAAATGCACGACCCAATCGCGTGAACCCGGCACCTGCTCGCTCAACGCGAGCAGCGAAGGCAGTGCTGCGCCGCTGAAGCGCAGATCGCCATAGGGATCGTCTTCGACGATCAGAAAGCGGTAACGCGCCGCCAGTTTCAGCAACGCCATGCGACGTTCGAGCGACAAGGTCGCACCGGTCGGATTGGCGAAGGTGGGCACGGTGTACAGCAGCTTCGGCGCGCGGCGCAGCATGCCCGACTCGAGCTGCGCGGCGAGCGCGTCGACGTCGAGGCCATTCTGATCGACGGGAATCGTGACCACATCGGCCTCTTGCAGCTTGAGCGCCTGCAAGGTCGCGGGATAGGCGGGCTGTTCGACCAGCACCACGTCGCCGGGCGCGACCATCACGCGCAGCAGCAGATCGAAGCCCTGCTGCGAACCGGTCGTCACGAGCAATTCCTGCGGCGTGCAAGGGGTGCCTCGGCGCATCATTAAATGCGCGAGTTGTTCCTTGAGGACGACGAGGCCGTCGGTGGGGCCGTATTGCAGGCAAAGCGTGGTGTGTTGTGTCGCCCGCGCCGCGGCGGCGTCGAGTCCTTCACGATCGAATAGATCGCTCGCCGGATAGCCGCCGGCGAACGAGATCATGCCGGGTTGCGCCAGATACTTGAAAAGCTCGCGAATCGGCGAACCGGTCGGTGCTTCGAATGCGGGATTGAACGTGAACATGGTGACGGGCCGCTTATCTCTAGAGGGAAGATCGGCGTCGATTGTGGCCAGTGTCAGGGTGAGCGGCAAACGATATCTACGCACTACGTATTGCGTTTTTCGCATCACCCCGGCGCACGCGGCTACACCACGTTCTTCTCCACGATCGGCCGGTTTTCGAGCACACGCGTGAAACTCAACGAGCCCAGATCGAGCGTCGTGTAGCGGCCATGCAGAATCAGTTCGCTGATGCCGCGGCCCGTTGCGGGTCCTTGCTGCAAACCGTGTCCGCTAAAGCCGTTGGCGAAAATACAGTTATCGACATCCGGGTGGTAGCCAATGATCGCGTTCTGATCGAGCACGTTGTATTCGTAGTAGCCGGACCAGCAATTCTGCACACGCAGTGCTTCGAATTGCGGCACGCGTTGCGCGAGCGTCGGCCAGATCACATCGTCGAATAGCGCGTGATCGACTTCGTCGAGCGGCAGATCGTCGGGGTCGTTATCCGCCGAGGGTGACGTCCCGCAGATAAACGATTTGCCTTCCGGGCGGAAATACACGCCGGTCGGATCGATCAGCAACGGACACCGTTCGAGCTGCCCCGGCGAGGTGACATTGAAAATACTGCGGCGCCGCGCATAAACCGGAATGTCGATACCGGCCATCTGCGCGACTTTGCGTGACCACGCGCCGGCGGCATTGACCACCACGTCGCAGGCGTAGGTCTCGCCGTTCGCGGTCTGCACGTGAGTCACACGTTTGCCGTCGCGCTGGAGTGCGGTGACGTCCGCCGCGATGTAGCGCGCGCCGAGCGATTGCGCCTTCTTGCGCAGCGCCTGCACGAGCCCGTAGCCGTCGAACCAGCCTTCGCCACTCTCACCGTATGCACCGGCCACGAGGTCTTCTGTATTGAGCCAGGGAAAGCGCGCTTGCAATGCAGCTTTGTCCAGCAGACTGATATCGGCGCCGAGACTTTTTTGCAGTGCGTGATTCTCACGCAGCGTCGTCTCGCCGGCCGGCGTCGCGAGGAACAGGTAGCCGCCTTCGTGCAGATCGATCGACGGTTTGGCGCCGTCGACTTCGAGCCGTTCACCAATCGAGCGCAGAAACTCGATGCCGAACAACGACATCTGAATGGAAAGTGGCGTGGAGAATTGCTGCCGGATCGACGCCGCCGATAAGGCCGACGACGAGCGCGCATAAGTCGGATCGCGCTCGATCACCGTGACGCTGACTGTCGGATCGGACAGCCGCAAGAAATACGCGATCGAGCTGCCGATCACCCCACCGCCGACGATCACGACTTTGGAACTCACGTCTTACCCCACGAGTAGCGTGGCCGCTCTTAACGCCGGCGGCGCAAACGGATTGCTGAAGAAGGTTGGGCAAAGCCGCAGCGGCGCGTGAATGCGCCGCTGCCTGTTACGGATAAACGAACGGATTGCGCGAGCGGTATCAACCGATATTGAAGTCGATACCTTGCGCGAGCGGCAATGCCGACGAGTAGTTGACCGTGTTGGTCGCGCGGCGCATATAGGCTTTCCACGCGTCCGAACCCGACTCGCGGCCGCCGCCGGTTTCTTTCTCGCCGCCGAACGCGCCGCCGATTTCCGCGCCGCTCGGCCCGATGTTGACGTTCGCAATGCCGCAGTCGCTGCCCGAGTCGGACAGGAAGCGTTCAGCTTCGCGCAGATCGGTTGTGAATACACACGACGAGAGACCGTGCACCGCCGCGTTGTTCGCTTCGACCGCATCGGCGAAATCGGTGTAGCGCAGCACGTACAGAATCGGTGCGAACGTTTCCTTCAGCACCACCGCCGTTTGCGACGGCATTTCGACAATCGCCGGACGCACATAGTAGCCGCCTTCATAGCCCTTCACGTCGACGCGCTCGCCGCCGAAGACCTTGCCACCTTCAGCCGTGGCCTGTTGCAGCGCTTCCTGCATGCGGCCATACGATTGCTTGTCGATCAGCGGACCCATCAGCGTGCCCTTTTCGAGCGGGTTGCCGATCGGCACCTTGCTGTACAACTGCTTAAGACGCTCGATGGTTTTGTCATACACGCTTTCGTGCACGAACAAACGGCGCAGCGACGTGCAACGCTGCCCGGCCGTACCGACCGCCGAGAACAGAATGCCGCGCATGGCGAGTTCGTGATCCGCCGTTTGCGTGACGATGCCCGCGTTGTTGCCACCGAGTTCGAGCAGCGAGCGGCCGAAGCGCTTCGCCACTTCCACGCCGACGGTACGGCCCATTTCCGTGCTACCCGTGGCGCTGACAATCGACGCGCGCGGATCGGCCACCAGCTTTGCGCCCACATCGCGGCCGCCGTTGATCAGCGCGGTGAGACCGGCCGGTGCATCGCCGAACTCTTGCAGTGCCTCGTTGAGAATCTGATTCACGGCGAGCGCGGTAAGCGGCGTCTTTTCCGACGGCTTCCAGATCACAGCGTTGCCGCAGACCAGCGCGAGCGCCGCATTCCACGACCACACCGCAGCCGGGAAATTGAATGCCGAGATCACGAGGCAAGTGCCCATGGGATGCCACGTTTCCGCCATACGATGCCCAGGACGCTCCGAGGCGATGGTCAGACCGTACAACTGGCGCGACAGACCTACCGCGAAATCGCAGATGTCGATCATTTCCTGCACTTCGCCCATACCTTCCTGGAGAATCTTGCCGGTCTCGAGCGTGATGATGCTGCCGAGCGCCTGCTTCTTCTCACGCAGACGGTTGCCTAGCAGACGCACCAGTTCGCCGCGGCGCGGCGCCGGGACGTTGCGCCAGACGGTGTACGCCTCTTTCGCCTGAGCGAGAGCCGTGTCGACTTCCGCCACGGTGTTGCTGGCCACGCGGCCAATGAGTTCGCCGGTGATGGGCGAATGAACCGCGATGTCGCCGGCTTGCGCCGCGTGGGCGATGCCGAGGTCGGCGAGAATGGTGGAAGCGTCCATGAAGATCCCTTTTATTTCCGATGCGAAACAAGAGTAAGTTCGGAAACTATACACGCGGGTTTTTCTGGCGGCAAGGGTATTTGCCCGGGAACGGCGGCCTAAAGACTCCTAAAGGCTTACTGAGCTTGAGTAACGCACGGAGCGAATGCATCGCTGCCAGCTTTCGCGTGCGTCGGCGCCGGAGCAGCGGGCACGCGCCGGTCGCATCACGTTCGTTTCTTATTGGAAATAGGGGCTGCCTTTGGTGGCATCATGGAATCGCCATGCATGATGAAAGCAGAGGTTGACGCGCCCTCAGCGCTCACAAGACAAAGGCCAAATAAACTGGCACGAATCAAGTGTCAGGCACGACCCTTGCTTTTTCTTGCGGCTCGACAGGACCACAACGCGTGGCAATTCAGCCCGCTCCCCTGTCACGACTGGCACCACGAACATCCGGGGCCCAGTCCAACCGACATTTCAGGCATAAGCATTATGAGTCGCGTATTACTGGTCGACGACCAACCCGAGGCATTGTCCGCGCTGCGCGCCGTGCTGGTCGGCCGTGGTTACACGGTCGCCACGGCGGCGGACGGCGCCGAAGCTTTTGAACGACTGCAACGCACGCGCGTCAGCGCCGTGGTGTGTGACTGGCGCATGCCCAATATGGACGGCGCCGAGCTGATCGAATCGATGCAGGCGCGCAGTGAACTGGCGTCCGTACCCGTCATTCTGACGAGCGGCAGCGGCGAGGCGCCCGCGTTGCCCGTCAAAGGCTTTCTCAGGAAACCGTTCGCGCTGGACAAGCTGCTCTCATTGTTGGCCGAATGCGAAAGCGACGCGGCGCTGCCCGCTGTCTGCTGAACGCGGTGTTGCGATCGCGGGCGAGCATCGTCGATGCGCTCGCCAGCCTGAATCGCGCACAGAAGCGGGGCACGCGATGGACTCATGAGCGCGGCCATGCGGCTTCGCGGTGCGGTGACCTCCGAGCGCAATCGCGGCTGAACGATCGAATCGCTTGAATCTCACGCAAGCGCCGCGGTGGCGCGCATGGTCAGATAGCCTTCGTGGTCTTTGGCCCACAGGTCGATGATCTTGCCGTCGGCGGATGGCTTGCCGCACACCGTGAACGCCTGCCCCGCAAATGTCGGGCGCACCGCCTTGAAGGCGAAACTCTGCAGCGTGGCGTCCGGTTGTTCGCGGCGCACCAGGTCGACCAGCAGCGTCGCAATCAATGGACCATGAACGATGAGCCCCGGATAGCCCTCGACCTCCGTCACGTACGGGTAGTCGTAGTGAATCCGATGGCTATTGAAGGTCAGCGCCGAGTAGCGGAACAGCATGACGGGGCCGGCATCGATCGTGCGACGCCACGTTTCCCCTTCCGGCGCGAGTTGCGGCTGAGGTGGCCGCGCGCCCTCCTGCGGCTCGTCGCGATAGACGATGTCGTGCTCCTCTTCGACCTTCAGTTCGCCGCCCGCTTCAATGGTGTGCTGCACCGTGACGAACACGAGACGGCCGGACCGGCCGGTCTTGTCTTCGATATTGGCGATGGTCGAGGTCCGCGTGGCGCGCTCGCCCACTTTCAGCGGCGCATGAAACGTCAGCCGGCCTCCGGCCCACATGCGGCGCGGCAGCGGCACGGGGGGCAAAAAACCGCCGCGCTTTGGATGGCCGTCGGGGCCGACCTCGGACATCGGCGCAGTCGGCAGAAAGTACAGCCAGTGCCAGAGCGGCGGCACGCTATCGCCGTGTTCTTCGCGATCGAGCGTGGCGGCCATTGCCGTCAGCGGAAAGGCCGTGATGTCGTCTTCGGCCACCATCTCCTTGTCGAGCCAGTCGTCGAGTTTCTGCGGGGAAGCAGACATAGGCAAAGTCTCCGGATGTGCGTTGGGCCTAACAGGGTTTTACTATGAACAGGGCAGCACGTCCCGCGAAGTCGGCATTTCCAAAGCGGGCGTCGGGTTTGTCTAAAGTCCGCCGCACTGCCGGACTGCCGCGTGCGGAAGCGCACGCCCCCTGCCGGGGCTGGATCGTTCAGAACATCATGCACCCGTTGCCCGAGCAGCGACTGCGAAACGCGCAGAATTGAAGAGCAAGAGTCGGAGGGCGTGACAGAACGCCTGTACTTACACTCAATCATCGTTCTGGTAATAGCGTGATGGAGAGAGTTCATGGATACGATTGCGAAGGGTCAACAGTCGCACTCGCTGGAGCTGGAGTTCGGAGCCGGTGCGATCCAGAAGCCGGATCTCAAAGACGGTGAGACGCAGACGGCCGGCTCGCTTGCGCAGCGCATCGGGTCGGTCGACTGGTTCGAAATAGAAGAAGGTTTGAACGCGTATGGCTGCGCGATGCTGCGTAATCTGCTCAGTGCCGGGGAATGCGATGCGCTGACTGCGCTCTACCCGCGCGAAGCCTTGTTCCGCAGCCGCGTCGTGATGGCGCGGCATGGTTTCGGCCGCGGCGAATACAAGTACTTCGCTTATCCGCTGCCGCCGTTGATCGCGGATTTGCGTACCGCGCTTTATCCGTGCCTCGCGCCCGTGGCGAACCGTTGGAACGAGGTGATGGGTATCGACGTCCGCTATCCGGCTACGCATGCAGAATTCATCGAACGCTGCCACGCCGCCGGTCAGACGCGCCCCACGCCGCTCATGCTTCAATACGCGATCGACGACTACAACTGCCTGCATCAGGACCTCTACGGCGAACACGTCTTTCCACTCCAGGTCGCAATTCTGCTGTCCGAGCCCGGCGCGGACTTCACAGGCGGCGAATTCGTCATGACGGAGCAGCGTCCGCGCATGCAATCGCGCACGGAAGTCGTGCCGCTCGGCAAAGGCGACGCGGCAGTGTTCGCGGTCCACCACCGTCCGGTGCAAGGGACACGCGGCGCGTACCGGGTGAATTTGCGGCATGGCGTGAGCCGCCTGCGCTCGGGCCAACGGCATACGCTCGGGGTGATTTTCCACGACGCGACTTGAGCCGGCCTCCGATTGCCGGGCTTGCCGCAGTTAGTTACGCGTGCTGCTGCGCCGCCGCAAAAATTCGACAATCGTGATTTTGACCAGGTATGATTCGGGAAAACCCGAACCCGCCGGATGCGCTGCGCCACCCCTTGCAGCGTATGTCGGCGTGTCTGTTCGAGTGTCATCGCCCGTTGTCGGGTGGGGCTGTTAGCCGGTGATCCCGGCATGGCGGCCCAATCCGGCGATACAAAGCTGGCGGGCCCGCGCGCCCGCCTCGTCGCAGTCGGTCAAAAGCCGAAGGCGGCCAATTAGCCTGGACATCATCGATCATGATTGCTGCCGCGTTTTCGCGCGTCGCCGACCGCCTGCTTGCCGCGGATCCCGGACTCGTACGCCTCCATACCGCGCTGCGCGTTGCGCTTGCCTGCCTGCTCACCGGCGTGGCCAGCGTCGCGTGGACTGTCTCCGTCCACCAACCCGTCACGCTCGCCGCACCCGGCATCCTCTTCGCAATGGTCGCGCCGCTGTTCGTGCGCGAAGCGCGGCGGCCCGCATGGTTCGGCACGCTCTTCACCCTCTATCTGTGCGCCTGTGTGTGCTTCGCTACGGCGAGCGTGCTGAGCCGCTATCCGCTGGCCGGCGACGCCGGCTTCCTCGTCGTGATGTTCGTTGGCATGTTGTGCCAGGCATGCGGTCCGCGTGCGTTGGGCTGTGCGATGCTGGGCGTGGTGTGTTTTTACCTCGGTCTGTATCTGCATCCATCGACGACGCATCTCGTGCAGTCGCTCCTGCTCTCCGCGTTCGGCCCGTTGATGGTCACGCTGGTGGGTCGCGTGATCGTACCGATGCGGCCCGCGACGAGCTTGCGCCTGGCTGTGCATACGGTCACTCTGCGCGCGTCGCGTGTGCTTCACGCTCCGGCGGCGGCGCATCTCTCGGCGTTGAACGAAGCTGCGCTTTCGCTCGAAGAACAGTTGGCGCTGTTGAATCCGTCCGATGCGGAAACGATTCGCGAACGGATCGTCGAAGTGGAAGTGGCCGCCGGGCAGTATGCGTTTGCATCGGGGCATGCGGATGGCGGCGGCGAGGCAAGTGCCGACGTGTTGCGTCACGCGATTGCGGGGCTCAGGGAAATCGCAAATCGAGGCCACATCGCTCGATGCGCTTCATCTGTACATGCAAGCGGTGCAGCTGCGCTGACTGCGGCGCAGCGCCTCGCCGACTTGCGCAGCAAGCTCTGCTGGCTCCCCGCCACGCGCGCGACGACGGCTGCACTACTCGCGATGCTGATCGGTCACTCGCTTTCGCCGGAGCGCTGGTTCTGGGCGGTCATTACGACGTTCGTCGTGTTTCTTGGCACGCGCTCGCGCGCCGATACGGTGTACCGCGGCGCGCAGCGCCTCGTGGGGACGCTGGGCGGTGCGCTCGTCAGCGTTTCGCTGGTCGCGCCGCTGCAGGACTCACCGGTTTTGCTGGTCGCCGCGATGGTGCTATGCGTGTTCGGCTGGGCTTACTTCATCCTGAACGCGTATGCGCCGGGTGTGTTTTTCATCACCGTGCTCGTGGGGTTGGTCTACGGCGAGTTGGGGTTCGCAATGGGCCCGCTGGTCGAGATACGAATTGAAGAAGTGCTGGTGGGCTGTGTCGTGTCGTTCGCCGTCGCGATACTGATGATGCCGCTCGCGGCGACGCGGCATGTCGAGACGAGGCTGAGTTCGGTGTTGGGCGCGTTGCGTGAGGTGGTGCGGCTCGCCGGGGCGGGTGCGCTAGCCGCTGATGCGGTTCCGGCCATGCGTCAGCTCGATCGCAGTTGGCACGACCTGCGGATCGCGCTGCGGCCGCTGCAGACGCAGCGCGTGGTGGTGTGGAATCCCGATGTCGAACTGGCCACCGGCTCGCTGCTGTGTTGTCTGCATTGGGCGCGAGTGTTGAGCGATTCCGCACGGCGCGGCGGGTTGCGCGAAGAGGTGGCACTCAATGCGGCGGAGGTGGGCGCGGCGCATGTCGATTCGATCGTGGCGCGGCTCGATTCGTTGATTGCGCGGTACAACGGCGCCGTGGTGCGCGATGCGCGGGGTGGGCGGGATGAGCTTGCATCGGTGACGGCTGCCGCTCATGTTGATGCACGTAAGGCGCCGGCACTCGCGCAACTGGATGGCGCGGTCGCGCAGTTGTTCGATCGATTGACACGGCCGGCGTCGGATGCGCGGCGGGTGTTTAACTGGGCGTTGCGGGGGCGGGGGGTTTAGGAGTGCCGGGGGGGGGTGTAAAGCTCATTGGCGATAAGGTTACGAGGAGCGGAGCCAGCGGATTTGGATCAAGTGTGTAAGCGACCAACTATTGCAGGTTCTCGTCGTAGTTCAGAACCACGGCATACGGCGGATGTTTAGCCATCGATAACCTCTGCATTCTTGATATCTTGCAAACGCTGTTGGCATGCACGGCGCTTGTAAGCGACGGCTCGTCAGGCCGGCGAGCGCAGTGCACACGGTCCCGATCGTCATAATCCCAGTTTGGGCGCGTGCGCCGTCTGAATGCTGGCGTTGGAGTCGGTCGAGAAGAAGCGTTCCACACCGTTGTGTCCACCGCGCACATTGCCAATTCGCTATTCGTACGCGACCCAAGCTGCTCGCGGAATTGATGATTAGGTTCGACCCACGACGTTGAACAAAGCCGCAGCGCCAGAACCGGCACGCTGCTCTGCCTTTTTTTCGCGGATCGACAAGAGCCCGAATTGGCTGCCAGCGGACGACGCCTAGGTGGCGCCACCCGCTGGAACATGCCTTTGTGATGACTGAGCGTCGGTCGACCAAATCACCGAACCTCGGAAAGATTACTCTTCAGACGGTCTGTCGATCGGTGCCTCTGTAAAAGTAATGTATTGCTTGAGATCAGGTTGACCCAGCGCGATGAGACTGAGCACTCCAGCGCCAAACCGACGCGCAAATTCGTCGTCAAGTCTGAACTCGAATTCATCCAGTAAAACGGGCATTTCAATTGCCCCTTTCAACGCCGTGGCCATCCTTCCTCGCTCGACTGACTGCAAGATCAACTGTTGACGGTCTTGGTCGTAAGTTACAACCACGGAACATGGTGGAAATCTGATCATCAGTGCCCCCTGCACTCCTGATAGTCGTCAAATGCATTCTTCTTGCAAAGTGCGAGGCCCGCCAAACCACCCATATATTTGGCAAGCGAGTTACACCTGAACATATCGGACTCATACTTCGCGTGACAGTCCGCCTCACGCCACTCATTATCCCCGCTGCTCCCACACTTGACCATCCCACCGTCGCCGCTTCCAGCTCCGAAGAGAGTACTGTAAAGCATCGCCCTTTTTGCCGAACTGGTCAGATCCGGCACCAGCACAGGATAAGGGACTTGCGCCTGATCGCTCAGCATCACTTCCGTTGCCTCGCCCCATGCTGGAAGTGCAGCGCTCAGTTCACTTTCAAAAAGTTTCTCCGTTAGCGTAGCTTTCCACCGCATGTAGCACTCGACACAGATGCCTGGTACGAAGGCCCGTGTATCTGACTGCAATCCCGTGAGGCTGGCGGACGGTGCAACCGGGTCATTGCCCAGTTCCCAGTTGGTGAGCCACATTCCTAACTCG
>NZ_JARESR010000059.1:0-24822 GCF_046028015.1 Paraburkholderia sp. RL17-383-BIF-A
GTCGCGCAAGCTGTACCCGAACGTCGACTTCTACTCGGGCATCGTGCAGCGCGCGCTGGGCATCCCGACCTCGATGTTCACGTGTATCTTCGCGATGGCGCGTACGGTCGGCTGGATTGCGCAGTGGAACGAAATGATCGCTGATCCTGAACAGAAGATTGGCCGTCCGCGTCAGCTGTTCATCGGCGACACGCAACGTGAAGCCAAGCCGATCGCGCAACGTTGATTGGTTTAAGTCCGCATCGTTCCCAGTAGTCGGTTCTGCTGCGAGCTGACGCGGAATGTGGTTGATAAGAAATGCCCCGACGGGTTTTCCCGCCGGGGCATTTTGTTTTCAGATTCGATTTCGCGCGTTCGAGCATGAGATCACGCGGCGGTGCAGCAAGCTGCAAGCGCGCGCAGGCGTGCCGGGTAACGTCGATACAGGTATCGGCACTACCACCCAACTCCCTGTTTTTTATCGGTTTTCTTCCTGATTGAGCGGCCCAAAGCGGGATTCTGCGTGGCATAATCGACCGACACGGTCAGCCCGCAGTCATTACTACCCCGCATACCATGGCACAGACTCTCTACGACAAATTGTGGAACACACACGTGGTCCACTCGGAAGAAGACGGTACGACGATTCTCTATATCGACCGTCACCTGCTGCACGAAGTCACCAGCCCTCAGGCGTTCGAAGGTCTGAAGCTGGCTGAGCGTCCGGTGTGGCGCATTAGCGCGAACCTGGCGGTATCGGACCACAACGTGCCGACCACAGACCGCAGCCACGGCATTGCCGATCCGGTTTCCAAGCTGCAAGTCGACACGCTCGATTCGAACTGCGACGCCTACGGCATCACGCAGTTCAAGATGAACGATCTGCGCCAGGGCATCGTGCACATCATCGGGCCGGAGCAGGGCGCCACGCTGCCGGGCATGACGATCGTCTGCGGCGATTCGCACACGTCCACGCACGGCGCGTTCGGTGCGCTCGCGCACGGCATCGGCACGTCGGAAGTCGAGCACGTGCTGGCCACGCAAACGCTCTTGCAGAAAAAGAGCAAGAACATGCTGGTGAAGGTAGAAGGCGCGCTGCCGCGCGGCTGTACTGCGAAAGACATCGTGCTCGCCATCATCGGCAAGATCGGCACGGCAGGCGGCACCGGCTACGCGATCGAATTCGGCGGCTCGACCATCCGCGCGCTTTCCATGGAAGGCCGCATGACCGTCTGCAACATGGCGATCGAGGCAGGCGCGCGCGCCGGCATGGTCGCGGTCGACGACACCACCATCGAGTATCTGAAAGGCCGCCCGTTCTCGCCGGAAGGCGTGGAGTGGGATCACGCGGTCGAGTATTGGAAGCAGTTCAAGACGGACGAAGGCGCGCACTTCGATCGCGTGGTCGAACTGAACGCCGCGGATATCGTGCCGCAAGTCACGTGGGGCACGTCGCCGGAAATGGTCACGGCCGTAGACGGCCGCGTGCCGGATCCGGACCGTGAAAAAGATCCGGTCAAGCGCGACGCCATGGAGCGCGCGCTGAAATACATGGCGCTCGAACCGAATGCGCCGATCGAATCGATCAAGCCGGATAAAATCTTCATCGGGTCGTGCACCAACGCGCGTATTGAAGACATTCGCGCCGCGGCTTACGTCGTGAAGAAACTGGGCCGCCGCGTGGCGCCGAACATCCGTCTGGCCATGGTCGTGCCGGGTTCGGGTCTCGTGAAGGCACAGGCGGAACGTGAAGGCCTCGACAAGGTCTTTACCGACGCCGGGTTCGAATGGCGTGAACCAGGTTGCTCGATGTGTCTCGCCATGAACGCCGACCGGTTGGAGCCGGGTGAGCGTTGTGCGTCCACGTCGAATCGTAATTTCGAAGGTCGTCAGGGCGCCGGTGGGCGTACCCACCTCGTGAGCCCCGCGATGGCTGCGGCCGCCGCCATCGAAGGGCATTTCGTCGATATTCGCAAGCTTGGATAAACACGCATGATGAAGAACATGAATCGCACCACTCTATTGCGTCGCTTCGCGCTCGGTTCCCTGGCTGGGCTTTTGCTCGGTCTAGCCGGTTGCAACACGGTGCACGGATTCGGCGAGGACATGTCGCACCTCGGCAATTCGATCAGCAATCACGCTGATAAATAAGCGGTTTTTGATTTTTGCCGGCCATGCGCCGAGCGGCTTTGCGGCCGCCGCGCGCATCGCCCGGTCTTGAAACAGGTGCCAAGCGTCATGGATAAATTCATCGTACACACCGGCGTCGTGGCGCCGCTCGATCGCGAGAACGTCGACACGGACGCGATCATTCCGAAGCAATTCCTGAAGTCGATCAAGCGCACGGGTTTCGGCCCGAACGCATTCGACGAATGGCGCTACCTCGACCACGGCGAGCCGGGTCAGGACAATTCGAAGCGTCCGCTGAACCCGGATTTCGTGCTGAACCAGCCGCGTTATCAAGGCGCTTCGGTGCTGCTGGCGCGTAAGAACTTCGGCTGCGGCAGCTCGCGCGAGCACGCGCCGTGGGCATTGGAGCAATACGGTTTTCGCGCGCTGATCGCGCCGAGCTTCGCCGACATTTTCTATAACAACTGCTTCAAGAACGGCGTGTTGCCGATCGTGCTGACCGAACAGCAAGTCGATCACCTGTTCAACGAAACGTATGCGTTCAACGGCTTCAAGCTGACGGTCGATCTCGAAGCGCAAGTCGTGCGCACGTCGGACGGCGGCACGGAGTATCCGTTCGAAGTCGCGGCATTCCGCAAGTACTGCCTGCTGAACGGCTTCGACGACATCGGCCTCACGCTGCGCCACGCGGACAAGATTCGCCAGTTCGAAGCAGAGCGGATCGCGAAGCAGCCGTGGCTCGCGCACCGAATCGTCGGTTGAAGACGTAAGGGCGTAGCGCCCGCTTACGGATTCAAGCTCAAAAGTCTCGAAGAAAATCTCAAGGAATTCGCATGAAGATCGCAGTGTTGCCGGGCGACGGCATTGGTCCCGAAATCGTCAAGGAAGCCGTCAAGGTCCTGGATGTACTCGGCGAGAAATTCGAACTCGAAGAAGCGCCGGTTGGCGGCGCGGGCTACGAAGCGAAGGGCCATCCGCTGCCTGATTCGACGCTGGCGCTGGCAAAAGAAGCCGACGCGATCCTGTTCGGCGCCGTTGGCGACTGGAAGTACGACTCGCTCGAACGCGCGCTGCGCCCGGAGCAGGCCATTCTCGGTCTGCGCAAACACCTGCAACTGTTCGCGAACTTCCGCCCGGCAATCTGCTATCCGCAGCTCACCGGCGCATCGTCGCTGAAAGAAGAGATTGTTTCGGGCCTCGACATCCTGATCGTGCGCGAGCTGAACGGCGACATCTATTTCGGCGCGCCGCGCGGCGTGCGTTCGTCGCCCGACGGCCTGTTTGAAGGCGCCAAGGAAGGTTTCGACACGATGCGTTATTCGGAACCCGAGGTGCGCCGCATTGCGCACGTTGCGTTTCAGGCAGCGCAAAAGCGTCAGAAGAAGCTGACCAGCGTGGACAAGGCGAACGTGCTTGAAACGTCGCAGTTCTGGCGTGATGTGATGATCGACGTTTCGAAGGAATACGCGGACGTCGAACTGTCGCACATGTACGTGGACAACGCGGCCATGCAGTTGGTCAAGGCGCCGAAGGCGTTTGACGTGGTTGTTACCGGCAACATGTTCGGCGACATTCTCTCCGACGAAGCGGCCATGCTCACGGGCTCGATCGGCATGCTGCCGTCGGCCTCGCTCGACAAGAACAACAAGGGCTTGTACGAGCCGTCGCATGGTTCGGCACCGGACATCGCCGGCAAGGGTGTCGCGAATCCGCTGGCCACCATTCTGTCGGCTGCCATGATGCTGCGCTATTCGTTGAACAAGGCCGAGCAAGCCGATCGCATCGAAAACGCCGTGAAAAAGGTGCTCGAACAAGGTTTCCGCACCGGCGACATTCTCACGCCGGGTTGCAAGCAGGTCGGCACGGTTGCCATGGGCGACGCGGTCGTCGCAGCACTGTAAAAAAGCGCGCGAAGCAAGCAGTAGTCAGGTCGTCAAACGGCCTTTAAAACGCGAATTGGCCTCGAATGAGGCCGATTCGCGCGTAATACGGGCGACAGCGGCGGACATTGACGTCGCCAGATTCCGGTTTTCGTGTATATTGTAGCGATGGCGCACACAGCTCAAATCTCCTCGATTTCGACACTGCACGGCAAAACGGCCCGTGTGGTTGAGCTCGCCATTACCGCCAAAGCTTCCATTAAAACGATTACCCCGAAAACGATCACGAAGCGCTGATCGTCCGTCGTGCCCGCTCATCTTCCCCGCGCGGTCACTGCGGGCAAAGATGCGGGGAAGTTTCCATTCGAAGGGTATGAAGTCATGAACGTAGGTCTCGTAGGTTGGCGCGGCATGGTCGGCAGCGTCCTGATGCAACGTATGCAGCAGGAAGGCGATTTCGATCTTATCGAACCGGTGTTTTTCAGCACCAGCAACGCGGGCGGCAACGCGCCGTCGTTCGCCAAAAACGAGACCAAGCTCAAAGATGCGACAAGCATCGAAGACCTGAAGAAGTGCGAAGCGATCATCTCCTGCCAGGGCGGCGATTACACGAACGAAGTGTTCCCGAAGCTGCGCGCGGCGGGCTGGAACGGTTACTGGATCGACGCGGCTTCGTCGCTGCGCATGAAGGACGACGCGGTCATCATTCTCGATCCGGTCAACCTCGACGTGATCAAGAACGCGCTGGTCAAGGGCCAGAAGAATTTTATCGGCGGCAATTGCACGGTCAGCCTGATGCTAATGGCGCTCGGCGGCCTGTTCCGCGAAAACCTCGTCGACTGGATGACGGCCATGACGTATCAGGCCGCTTCGGGCGCGGGCGCGCAAAACATGCGCGAGCTGCTGCAGCAAATGGGCACGCTGTACGGTGCGGCCAAGGAAGATCTGGCTGATCCGTCGTCGGCGATTCTCGACATCGACCGCCGCGTGCTCGCCGCGATGAACAGCGACCGCATGCCGACCGACAACTTCGGCGTGCCGCTCGCCGGCTCGCTGATTCCGTGGATCGACAAGGATCTCGGCAACGGCATGTCGAAAGAAGAGTGGAAGGGCGGCGCTGAAACCAACAAGATTCTCGGCAAGCCGGCCATGGGCACGCCCGGTTCGATTCCGGTCGACGGCCTGTGCGTGCGGATCGGCGCAATGCGTTGCCACTCGCAGGCGCTGACCATCAAGCTGAACAAGGACGTGCCGCTGGACGAAGTGAACAGCATCCTGGCGTCGGGCAACGACTGGGTCAAGGTGGTGCCGAACGAGCGTGAAGCGTCGATGCGCGATCTGTCCCCGGCGGTCGTGACGGGCACGCTGACGGTGCCGGTCGGCCGCGTGCGCAAACTGGCAATGGGCGGCGAATATCTGTCGGCTTTCACGGTCGGGGATCAGCTGCTGTGGGGTGCTGCGGAACCGCTGCGTCGCATGCTTCGCATTGTGCTCGACAAGTAAAGTAAACTACGCGCTCACGACGCGTAGAAAACTCAAGAAGCGTCGCGCTTGCGCGGCGCTTTTTTCATTGTGTGCTCCGATTATCTTGTCTCTCTCCAACCGCAAAAAAGGGCTGCGCGCTGACGCGCCAGGAGTCCCGATGAACCTTCGACTCTCATCCCTTCGGGCTATGTTCGTTCATCAAGGTGCGCGCCGACTGACGGCCGCCGCCGCTTTGGCTCTCGCGCTGGGTCCCGCCGCCGTGGGCAGCGCGCTCGCTGCGCCGGGCGACGCCGCGAGCGCGCCGGACGCGGCCTCCGTTTCCTACGCGAACGGTGGTCAATTCACGGTTCGTCCAGGGCAGTCGCTGAACGACGTGGCGATTGCCGTCACGCAGTCGCACGACCGGGCGACCCTCGCACGCGCCTCGCGCGCGTTGTTCGAGGCGAATCCTAACGCCTTCATGAGCCATGATCCGAGCCGGATGCGCGTGGGTGCGGTGTTGACGGTGCCGGCGCTGGACGCCTCGGGGGCGCTGGCTGCGTCGTCGGCGGGTGTTGCGTCTGCTGGTTCTGCAGCAGCTGCGCCTGCTTCGGCACCGAGCACAGCTACGGCGAGCGGCGTCGCGCAGGTCAATGCAGCGCCGTCAAGCGCGGCGACGCCAGCCGTCCCTGCCGTGTCTGCGACGACAGCCACTCCTGCCGTGTCGGCGCCGGCCAGTGCAGTTGCCGAGGCAAGCTCTGCGACGGCGGGCGGTACGGCTTCCTCTGCGCCGATCGCCGGATCGCAGGCAGCAGTATTGCCGGCCAGCACCGCTCATGAATGGACCGGCTCGATTCAGCCCTCAGCTAGCGAGCCTGTTGAAGGCGCCTCGGCGGCCGGTGCCGGAACAATTGGCGCGGCGAGCACCGCACAACCGGCTTCGCAGCCGCGTGTGCAAGTCTCGAGTTTGCAGCAATTGCTCGCATTGAAAAACCGCGTGCTGATGGAATTGCAGAAGCATGGCATTGGCGGTACGCCGGCTGTTAAGGGCGGCGCGTCGACTGGCGTCGCGCCGTCGGCACCCGGTGCGTCCTCGGTGGCGGCTGCCCCTGGTCACGCCGCTACGCCGGCAGCTTCGACGTCGAAGGATGTCGGCATGTCGCAGACGGAACTGAGCGTGGCGGCTGCGGTTGGTGCGGCGCTGGTTGCGCTGCTCGCGGCGTTGCGTATGGGGCGCCGGAAGCGCGAGCGCGCCGCGGCGGCTGAAGCTGCGTCGGAGGGGAGCGATTTTGCGGCGTCCGGGCGGTCAGTGGGCCCGCAGGAGGTTATTGAGACGCGCGCGCAGACTTCGGTACACGAAACGCCGGACGCGAACGACGAGGTGGCGGCCCGAAATGCGGCGGCGCTGGCGGCGACTGAACGTGAGGCCGCGGAAGGTGACGCGGCGGCGCGTGAGATGGCGGAGCGAGTGGCAGCAGAACGCGACGCGGAAATTCGCCGGGCGGCGGCGCGGGAGGCGGAAGAGCAGGCGTTGGCACGCGCAGCCGCAGAAAAGGCTGCGGCGGAACGTGTGGCCGCAGAAAAGGACGCGGCGGAGCGTGTGGCCGCAGAACAGGCCGCGGCGGAACGTGCGACCGCAGAGCAGACCGCGGCAGAGCCCGCAGCCGCAAAACAGGCCCCAGCAGAACGTGTAGCCGCAGAGCATGCAGCCGCAGAGCATGCAGCCGCAGAGCATGCAGCCGCAGAACCGGCGGCGGCAGAACAAGCAGCGGCGGAACAAGCGGCGGCCGAACAAGTGGCAGCCGAACAAGCGGCAGCCGAACACGCAGCAGCCGAACACGCAGCAGCCGAACATGCAGCAGCCGAACACGCAGCAGCGGAACACGCAGCGGCAGACCGCGCAGCAACTGAACAATCCGCATCGAGCCACGCATCCACCAGCCACGCAGCGGCACCCGCACAAGACCCTGCCGCACCCCAGCACGTCTGGCACGAACACGACACAACATCCGCATCCGCCGAATCCGCGCACGTCGAGCCGAACAGCGCGCCGTCCGCTCAAAGCGATTTCGCGCCCGAACCCCTTCCTGCGCCCCCGCTCGATCACTTCGATGACGCGACCATGGCCGCGAGCCTTGCCGCCGCCGCGGAACTCGGCGCCGAGGCTCTGCCGCTGGCGCCGCCCGAGCCCCTCGACGAAGCCTTCCCGCACGAGGAACCCGTTCATCGTTTGCAATGGGACGATGTGCCCGCCGAACCGCAGGAACCGTCGGTCGAACTGCATCAATCGGCGCAGACTGAGCACGCGCCGTCGGTGCCGGCTGAGTTTCCGCGCGACGCCGTCGATGCTTTCGGCAGCCTCGACATGCCGTTGCCACCGCGCGTCGAGTCATCCGCTGACCGCGTGCATGCACCCGCTTCGCTGTCGACGCAACCGGTGGCATCGCCGGAAGCCACGGCGAAACAGTCCGCCGCCGAGCACCACCCGGACGACACACCGCACGTCGCCGATGAGATTGCAGCCGGTACCGCAGGTCACGCGTCCGTCGCCGGCTTGGGCGCCGGTTTCGGCGCCGGCTTCGGTGCGTCCGGCTTCGGCGCGCTGAAGCTCGATTTCGACCTCGAGTTGCCGCCCAGCCCGGCCGAGCCGTTGCCGGCATTTACGCCGGCCGATCTCACCCGCATCGCCCGCAACAAGCTCGATCTGGCTGCCGAGTACATCGAACTCGGCGACCTGTCCGGCGCGCGCGCGCTCATCAACGAAGTGATCGAGACGAACGATCCGGGTACGCGCACCGAGGCCCGCGCGTTGCTCTCGACGCTCGCCCCGTTGTCGTGAAGCGTATCGCTCTAGGCGTCCAGTACGACGGTTCGGCATTCTGCGGTTGGCAGTCACAACCGCACGGCAACACCGTCCAGGACGAGCTCGAACGGGCGCTGCGCGAGTTCGCGCAGACGCCGGTGCCCACCGTGGTTGCGGGCCGCACCGATACAGGAGTGCATGGCCTCGGCCAGGTCGTGCATTTCGATACCGAACTCGACCGCGCGGACGTGTCCTGGGTTCGCGGCACCAACTCGTTTCTGCCGAAGACGATCTCGGTGCAGTGGGCCAAGCCGATGCCCGACGAGTTCCACGCACGTTTCTCGGCATTCGAGCGGACCTATTACTACGTGCTTTACGTCCATCCGGTGCGCTCGCCGATGCTGGCGACGCGCGCCGGCTGGCTGCATGCGGCGCTCGACGTCGACGCGATGCGGGCCGCCGCCGCTCATCTGATCGGCGAGCACGACTTTTCGGCGTTCCGCTCGTCGCAATGCCAGTCGAAAACGCCGGTCAAGCATCTGTATCAGATCGACGTGCAGCAGCAGGGCGACTTCGTCCATTTCCGTTTTCGGGCGAACGCGTTCCTGCACCATATGGTGCGCAACCTGATGGGCTGTCTCGTCTACATTGGCCGTGGCCGTCGCCCGGTTGAATGGATGGCCGAGGTATTGGCGAGCCGCGATCGCGAGGTCGCCGCACCGACCTTCATGCCCGACGGCTTGTATCTGGCGCAGGTGGGCTATCCTGAGCAATTCGCCGTGCCCGCGCCGCAGACGGGCAGCGTGCCGTGGAGTACCGTATGGACCGAGCAGGCGCAAACATGAAATCAACTGAAAACTTCGCGAACGAATCCAATACCGGTGTGGACCAGCAGGCCATGCCGCATCGCACGCGCATCAAGCTGTGCGGCCTGTCGAAGCCGGAAGACGTGGCCCACGCGATCAACCTCGGCGCCGATGCGATCGGCCTCGTGTTTTACCCGCCGAGCCCGCGTTCGGTCAGCGTCGCGCAGGCCGTCGAGCTGGTGCACGACGTGCCGCCGTTCGTCTCGGTGGTCGGCCTGTTCGTCAACGCTACGCCGGACTGGATTCGCGAAGTGGTGAGCAACGTCGGGCTCACGCTCTTGCAGTTTCACGGCGACGAGACCGCGGAGCAGTGCGAATCGCTTGCCGGCGTTGCGGGTTTGCCTTGGTTGCGTGCGTTACGCGTTGCGGCGGATACTCAGCCGGCCGATTTGGTAAAATCGGCTCTTAGCTATTCAGCAGCCAGCGGCCTTCTGTTCGACACCCATGTCGAAGGATACGGCGGCGGCGGGAAGGTCTTCGATTGGTCACTTATTCCAGCAGGGCTCGCGCGTCGGGCCGTTTTGAGTGGTGGGTTGAGCGCGCAAAACGTCAGTGATGCGATCCATCGCGTGCGCCCGTACGCGGTCGATGTCTCGAGCGGCATCGAAACGCCGGGCGCCAAGGGCGTGAAAGATCACGCCCGGATGGCGGCGTTCGTACGCGCAGTGCGCGCAGCGGACGCTGAATGATTCCGGCGCCGCGATGCTCTCGCACGAGAGCCGCGCGCCACACTGAGAAGAGTGATCACCATGTATAACTTGCCTGACGAAAGAGGCCATTTCGGCCAGTTTGGCGGCTCGTTCGTCGCTGAAACGCTGGTTCACGCGCTCGACGAATTGCGTGAAGCCTACGAGAAATATCAGAAAGACCCCGACTTCGTCGCCGAATACGAGCGCGAACTGAAGTATTTTGTTGGCCGTCCGTCGCCGATTTACCACGCACAGCGCTGGAGCGAGATGCTCGGCGGCGCGCAGATATTCTTCAAGCGTGAGGATCTGAATCACACCGGTGCGCACAAGATCAACAACGTGATCGGCCAGGCGCTGCTCGCCAAGCGCATGGGCAAACCGCGCGTGATCGCGGAAACCGGCGCCGGTCAGCACGGCGTGGCCACGGCCACCATCGCCGCGCGTTTCGGCATGGAATGCGTCGTCTACATGGGTGTCGAAGACGTGCGCCGCCAGGCGGCCAACGTCTACCGTATGAAACTGCTCGGCGCGACCGTCGTGCCAGTCGAATCCGGCTCGCGCACGCTGAAAGACGCGTTGAACGAAGCCATGCGCGACTGGGTGACGAACGTCGAAGACACGTTCTACATTATCGGCACGGTGGCAGGTCCGCACCCGTATCCGATGATGGTGCGCGACTTCCAGCGCGTGATCGGCGATGAATGCAAGGTTCAAATGCCTGCATTGGTCGGCCGTCAGCCGGACGCCGTGATCGCGTGTGTTGGCGGCGGTTCGAACGCTATGGGTATCTTTTACCCGTATATTGACGACACATCGGTGAAATTGATCGGCGTGGAAGCGGCTGGCGACGGCATCGAAACCGGCCGCCACGCTGCTTCGCTGATCGGCGGAAGCCCCGGCGTGCTGCACGGCAACCGCACCTACCTGCTTCAGGATGAAGACGGGCAGATCATCGAGACGCATTCGGTGTCGGCGGGCCTCGATTATCCGGGCGTCGGTCCGGAGCACGCGTGGTTAAAAGAGAGCAAACGCGCGGAATATGTCGGCATCACCGACGAAGAAGCGCTCAAAGCGTTTCACGACTGCTGCCGCATCGAGGGCATTATTCCGGCGCTGGAATCCAGTCATGCGCTGGCCTATGCCGCAAAACTCGCGCCGACGCTGCCAAAGGATAAATACCTTCTGGTCAATCTGTCGGGTCGCGGCGACAAGGACATGCATACGGTCGCTGAGCGATCGGGCATTCAGTTCTGAGCGCCGCGACGATGCGTGACGAGTTCGACGAGCCGCAGCCGGCAATTGAAACCACGCCGGCCGCCGATGCACCGGCGGCCGAGGCGCCTGCACTGCTGTTGCCGCAGGTGCCCGCCGGCATTCAGCTGTTGAACCGCGATTTTCTGTCCGATGTAGCGAACATTCCCGACGGGTCGATCGACCTGATCCTGTGCGATCCGCCTTATGGGCTCGGCAAGGATTACGGCAACGACTCCGACATGCGTACGGGCGAAGACTTTCTCGCCTGGACGCGTGGCTGGCTCGAGCTGGCTATTCCGAAGCTCAAGCCGTCGGGTTCGCTCTACATTTTCTGCACGTGGCAGTACGCGCCGGAAATCTTCAGCTTCCTGAAGACAAAACTCACGATGATCAATGAAATCATCTGGGACCGGCGTGTGCCGAGCATGGGCGGAACGGTGCGCCGTTTTACCTCGGTGCACGACAACATCGGCTTTTTCGCGGTATCGAAGGATTACTTCTTCGATCTCGATCCCGTCCGCATCCCGTACGATGCCGCCACGAAGAAGGCGCGTTCGCGTAAATTGTTCGAAGGCAGTAAGTGGCTTGAGGTTGGCTATAATCCAAAGGATGTCTGGTCGGTTTCGCGTCTGCATCGGCAACATGCCGAGCGCGTCGCGCATCCCACCCAGAAGCCTCTGGAAATTGTCGAGCGGATGGTGCTGGCAAGTTGTCCGAAGGGCGGCCGCGTGCTCGACCCTTTCATGGGCAGCGGCACCACCGCAGTCGCTTGCGCCCGTCAGCAGCGCGAATTCGTCGGCTATGAGATCAATGAAAGTTACTGCGCGATCGCGCGTGAGCGTGTCAGCGCTGCTGCCGCTCCGCCGGTGGCGCGCCGGGTCAAAGCCAAAACTCAACGGCAGACCGAAGTGCAATGAGCGTGCAATGAGCACGCTGCGCGGTAACTCAATTCGAGAATATTCCATGTCCCGTATCAAGAACACGTTTGCTGCGCTGTCCGCCCAAGGCAAGAAAGGCCTGATTCCGTTTATGACGGCCGGCGACCCGGATCCTGCCCGTACGGTCGAATTCATGCATGCGCTCGCCGCCGGCGGCGCGGATGTGATCGAACTCGGCGTGCCGTTTTCCGACCCGATGGCCGATGGCCCGGTGATCCAGCAGTCGTCGGAGCGCGCATTGGCGCACGGTGTGACGCTGCGCCGCGTGATCGCCGACGTCAAACGCTTCCGCGAAACCAATGACACGACGCCCGTCGTGCTGATGGGCTACGCGAATCCGATCGAGCGCATGGGCGCCGAGGCTTTCGCAAAGGCCGCCAAGGAAGCTGGCGTGGACGGCGTGCTGGTTGTCGACTACCCGCCCGAAGAGTGTGCTAACTTCGCCGAACAGATGCGATCTGCCGGCATCGATCCGATTTTCCTCCTTGCGCCCACGTCCACCGACGAGCGTATCGCGGAAGTCGGCAAAATTGCCAGCGGCTACGTCTATTATGTGTCGTTGAAAGGGGTGACCGGAGCGGCGAATCTGGACGTTTCCAGCATCGCGAGTAAAATCCCGGCCATCAAGTCGCGCGTCCCCTTGCCGGTGGGCGTCGGTTTCGGCATTCGCGACGCGCAAACCGCGCGTTCGGTGGCCGAAGTTTCCGATGCCGTCGTGATCGGCAGCCGTATCGTGCAATTGCTGGAACAAGCGGCGCCCGACACCGCCGCCGAGACGCTCACGCGCTTCGTCGCCGAGGTGCGCGAGGCGCTGGATAGCATCGCGACTGCCCGATAACAGTTAATTTTTGTCTTCTGTAGTGTGAGCGGCGGGCTTGTCCCGCCGTTTGCGCGATCGTAGACCCCAGAAGGATTCAATATGAG
This sequence comes from Paraburkholderia sp. RL17-383-BIF-A, assembly GCF_046028015.1. Classification (NCBI taxonomy): domain Bacteria; kingdom Pseudomonadati; phylum Pseudomonadota; class Betaproteobacteria; order Burkholderiales; family Burkholderiaceae; genus Paraburkholderia; species Paraburkholderia sp. RL17-383-BIF-A. The sequence goes on from NZ_JARESR010000059.1 coordinate 12,928, forward strand.
CTGGCTCGATAAACTGCTGCCGCCGAAAATCAAGCAAACCGACCCGAAGAACCGCAAGGGGATTCCGGAAGGCCTGTGGATCAAGTGCCCGTCGTGCGAAGCGGTGCTGTACCGCAACGACGTCGAGGCCAATCTGCACGTTTGCCCGAAGTGCGATCATCACATGCGCATCGGCGCGCGTGAGCGGCTCGACGGCCTGCTCGATCCGGAAGGTCGCTACGAAATCGGCCAGGAAATCGTCCCGGTCGACGCGCTCAAGTTCAAAGACAGCCGCAAGTATCCGGATCGTCTGAAAGAAGCCATGGACGACACCGACGAAACCGACGCAATGGTCGTCATGGGCGGTGCGATTCATACGCTGCCGGTGGTGGTGGCCTGCTTCGAGTTCTCGTTCATGGGCGGCTCGATGGGCTCGGTGGTCGGCGAGCGCTTCGCGCGCGGCGCGCATAACGCGCTCGAACAGAAGGTGCCGTTCATCTGCTTTACCGCATCGGGCGGCGCGCGGATGCAGGAAAGCCTGTTGTCGCTGATGCAAATGGCGAAGACCACGGCCATGCTGACCAAGCTCGCCGAAGCCAAGCTGCCGTTCATCTCCGTGCTGACCGATCCGACCATGGGCGGCGTGTCGGCCAGTTTCGCGTTTCTCGGCGACGTGGTGATCGCAGAGCCGAAGGCGCTGATCGGCTTTGCCGGCCCGCGCGTGATTGAACAAACCGTGCGCGAGAAGCTGCCGGAAGGTTTCCAGCGCGCCGAGTTCCTGCTCACGAAGGGCGCGATCGACATGATCGTCGACCGCCGCAAGCTGCGTGAAGAAATCGCTCAATTGATGGCGCTGTTGAGCCATCAGCCGGCTGACGCGGTGGCGTAAGCCGGCTGCGCGGTGGAGTGGCGCGCTTTGTCGAGCGCGCCCGCCGTCAAAAAAAGCAGTAAAAATAGCGCGCCGCGTGAGGGATCAAGCGGCGCGCTGTCATTTCCGGGATAATCACGGTCTCGCAACGCAGCGCCGGTTGCCGACGAAGGCCGGCGGAGGCGGTGAGTTTCCGCGCATAAACCGCCCCAGAGACTAGGCTCTGGCCGCAGCCGCAGCCGCAGCCGCAGCCGCAGCCGCAGCCGCAGCCGCAGCCGACCGCTCGCGGCGCACATTCGCAATACTGCCAAATCGATTCACTCGCGATTCACCCGATGACCACATTCCCCACCCTCGACGCGTGGCTCACGCACCTCGAATCCGCGCATCCGGTCGGCATCGACATGGGTCTGGCCCGCATCACCCAGGTGCGTGACGCGATGCAATTGTCGTTCGCGTGCCCGGTCATCACGGTCGGCGGCACGAATGGCAAGGGTTCCACGTGCGCGATCCTCGAATCCATTCTGCTGCGCGCTGGGTTCACGGTCGGCTGCCACACGTCACCGCATCTGCTGTCGTTTAACGAACGCGCGCGGGTGAACGGCGAAATGGCCAGCGACGCGGATCTGCTGCCGCACTTCGAGGCCGTCGAAACGGCGCGGCTGAGCCTCGCCGAACCGGTCACGCTGACCTACTTCGAATTCACGACGTTGGCGATCATGAGCCTGTTCGCTTCGCGCGGCCTGGATGCGGTGATTTTCGAAGTCGGCCTGGGCGGCCGTCTCGACGCGGTCAATATCCTCGATACGGATTGCGCGATCATCACCAGCATCGATATCGATCACACGGACTATCTCGGCGATACGCGAGAGAAAATTGCCTTCGAAAAAGCCGGCATTTTCCGGCCGGGCAAGCCGGCGATCTGCGCGGACCCGGTGCCGCCGCAATCGCTGATCGATTACGCTGAAAAAATCGGCGCGGAATTGTGGCTGTTCGGCCGCGATTTTCGATACGAAGGCCAGGCAGGCAGCGAACGCCAGCAATGGAGCTACGTCGGCCCGACCATGCGGCGTTCGGCGCTGGCCTATCCGGCGCTGCGCGGCGCGAATCAGTTGATCAACACGTCAGCGGCGCTTGCCGGTCTCGAAGCGCTGCGTGACCGCTTGCCGGTGTCGGCCCAGGACATCCGCCTCGGCCTTGCGAATGTAGAACTGCCCGGGCGTTTCCAGGTGCTGCCGGGCAAACCTGCCATTGTGCTCGATGTCGGTCACAATCCGCACGCGGCCGCCGTGCTGACGCAAAACCTCGGGAACATGGGCTTCTTCCCGTACACGTACGCGGTGTTCGGCGCAATGCGCGACAAGGACATAGCCGGCGTATTGGCGCACCTGAAAGGCGAAATCGACCATTGGTGCGTGACCGATTTGCCGACGCCGCGGGCGGCGTCAGCGGAAGAGCTCGAAACGGCATTGCGCGAGCAGTGCGTGGGCGAGGGCGCCGACAGCAGCGTGACGCGCTACGCCACACCAGCAGAGGCTTTCCAAGACGCGCTAAAACGAGCGTCAGAGAATGATAGAATCGTGGTTTTCGGCAGTTTCTATACGGTAGCAGGCGTCATGGCCTACCGTAAATCGCAGCAACACTGAACGGGCGCCAGGCTCGAACCAAGCGATTCATGGGAATTTTCTCGTTCGGCAAGAAAGACGACGCGCCCAACCGGCGCGGCGCAAATACCAGTTCCACCCGGGCCGCCCGTGGCGAGCGCGTGGAGCGGCGAACCCGCCGCACGGAGCGCACCGTCGACGCCGATGCGATGCTGCTCGACCCTACGTTGCCGGAAAAGCAGCGTGCGCGTCGCCGCCTGGTGGGCGCGATCGCAATGGTCGTGGCCGCGGTCGTCATCTTGCCGATGGTGCTGGATTCGCACCCCAAGCCCGTCACAGACGACATCTCCATCGACATTCCAAGCCGTCCCGCGCCGAAGCTCGCCAAAGCCGAGGAAGCCACGCAGGCCGGTGTAGCACCCGACAATCCCACGCCAGACTCAGCAATCGCCGCATCCGGTCTCGCGCCGGCCACGGCAGCAGCCAAGCAAGCCCAACCTGGCGTCACGAAACAATCGAGCGCGGAAGCAAACGCAGCGGCAGCCTCCGCGGTCAAGCCGGCGACGAAACCGCAGGCGCCGTCCGTTGCTGCCAACACCACGCCGGCGGCGCCCGCAGCGCCAGCCAAGCCGGCCAAGCCTCCGGTTACGCATAACGCCGCGACCGTTCCGGCGCCGACCGCTCAGGCCACGAGTTCCGACGACACGAACACGGCCGCCAGCGCGGACGCGAATTCCGGCACGCCGGCCTCGCCGGCTGGCAGCCGTTTCGCCGTGCAACTCGGCGCGTTCGCGAACGACGCCAACGCGCGAAACTGGGCTGCCAAGTTGAAAGCGGCAGGTGTGCCCACATATACCGAACATCGGAAGCAGGCAGACGGCTCCACGCTTACGTTACTGCGGGCCGGCCCGTTCGCCGACCGTGCAGCGGCGAGCGCCGCCATTGCAAAGGTTCGCGAGGCCGGCTTGATGTCGGGCGCGAACAGCGGCGCCGCACAGTAAGTCGGCGATGTTCACTGCCTTCGACTACGCTGTAATGGCGGTGATCGGTTTGTCGGCGTTGCGCGGCACATGGCGCGGGTTTTTGTCCGAGATATTCGGGTTGATCGGCTGGATCGCGGCATTTTTCATTGCTTGCCGCTTTGTCGGTTACGTCGTGCCGTTTATCCCGTCTACTTGGCCGGGCGGCGCGTTGACCCAGTGGCTGCTGGCGTTCGCGCTGGTGGTGATCGGTGTGGTGCTGGTGGCGAGCGTGCTGAACGCCCTCTTGAGCCGCATCGTGCAGGCAACCGGCTTGAGCGGCGTGGACCGCTCGCTCGGTTTGATGTTCGGCCTCGTGCGCGGGGTCATTCTGGTGCTGATTCTGGTCGCCCTGGCTGGCTTGACCGAACTGCCCCAACAGGAATTCTGGCGCAACGCCTTGCTTCGGCCCTATGCGGTCGAGGGCGTGCACGTAATGAAACCGCTGCTTCCCGAGACGCTTGCTGCCTACGTCCGAGTGTGACGATCAGGCGAGTGATGAGGGAAACGCAGCAGGACTCCGGCGCAAACCGGCTGCCGTTACGTTCGGTCGCGTAACTTGCATACGCCCCGAAGCAGGTCCCCTCGGGGACTCCGTTGCAGGCAGCGGTCGCCATGACGAATTTCGTACCTTTGAAGGACATGCCATGTGCGGCATCGTAGGCGTAGTTTCCCACTCTCCGGTCAATCAGCTGATCTATGACAGCCTGCTGCTTCTGCAGCATCGCGGTCAGGACGCCGCCGGCATCGCGACAGCGAACGGCAGCAATTTCCACATGCACAAGGCTAACGGCATGGTGCGCGACGTGTTCCGCACGCGCAACATGCGCAGCCTGCCCGGCACGACCGGTATCGGCCAGGTCCGCTACCCGACCGCTGGTTCCGCGTCGAGCGAAGAAGAAGCCCAGCCGTTCTACGTGAACGCGCCGTTCGGCATCATCCTCGCGCACAACGGCAATCTGACCAACTGGCAGCAGCTGAAAGATGAGATGTTCCGCATCGATCGCCGCCACATCAATACCAATTCCGACACGGAAGTGATGCTCAACGTGCTCGCGCACGAACTGCAGCTCTCCAGCTCGGGCCTGCAACTCGATCCGGCCGCGCTGTTCAACGCCGTGTCGGGCGTGCATCGCCGGGTGCGCGGTTCGTACGCAATCGTGTCGCTGATCGCGGGCTACGGCCTGCTGGGTTTCCGTGACCCGTTCGGCATCCGCCCGCTGTGCCTCGGCAAGCAGGAAACGGCCGAAGGCGTCGAGTGGATCCTCGCGTCGGAATCGGTGGCGATCGAAGGTATCGGCTTTGAATTCGTGCGCGACGTGGCGCCGGGCGAAGCGGTTTTCATCGACATCGAAGGTAATCTGCACTCGCAGCAATGCGCGACGAACCCGAGCCTGAACCCGTGCATTTTCGAACTCGTGTATCTCGCGCGTCCGGACTCGGTGCTCGACGGCGTGCCGGTCTACAACGTGCGCCTGCGCATGGGCGACTACCTCGCGGAGAAGATCAAGCGCGAACTGCCTGACGTTCCAATCGACGTCGTGATGCCGATTCCCGATTCGTCCCGTCCGGCCGCGATGCAGGTCGCGAAGAAGCTGGGCGTGGAATACCGTGAAGGCTTCTTCAAGAACCGTTACGTCGGCCGTACCTTCATCATGCCGGGCCAGGCTGTGCGCAAGAAGTCGGTGCGCCAGAAGCTGAACGCCATGGGCATCGAATTCAAGGGCAAGAACGTGCTGATCGTCGACGACTCGATCGTGCGCGGCACCACGTCGCACGAAATCGTGCAGATGGCGCGCGACGCCGGCGCGAACAAGGTGATCTTCGCTTCGGCGGCGCCGCCGGTGAAGTTCCCGAACGTCTACGGCATCGACATGCCCACGCGCGGTGAACTGGTCGCCCACGGCCGCTCGGACGACGAAGTCGCGCGCATGATTGGCGCGGACCATCTCGTTTATCAGGACGTCGATGCGTTGAAGCAAGCGGTGCGCGACATCAACCCGGCGCTGAAGGAATTCGAAGCGTCGTGTTTCGACGGCAACTACGTGACCGGCGACGTCACTACCGAGTACCTCGACCGCATCGAGACCGCGCGTCTCGCGCCGTCGTCGCAGTCGGATCGCGACGCCGCGAGCGAAGCGATCGACGGCGGCGCGCCGGCCCGTTCGCAACTGCATCTGCAACTGTCGGTGGGTTGAACGCGACCTGAACGATGCCGCTCGCGGCGTGGCACGCTGCACGCCACGTCGCGAGCGTGTTAGCATGATGGCTTGCGTCGATTTGAACTCAGCTTGCGGACGCGGGGCAACCCGAAACAGCTAAAGCGAATGGTGGACAAGCCGCATTCATCTACCTCCGCTCCAGCTTTCCCCCGCACATGAAGCCCGCTTATGCCGACGCAAAAGCGGGTTTTTTTGTCGCTGCCGTTCGGTAGCACGAGCGTCTCCCGTACGTGGGACGCACACGCCGAACGCAGCCATGGAACATTGGAAACCAGAACCAACATGGACGACTCCCTGAACTTCGATACGCTGGCAGTCCGCTCGGGCACGGTGCGCAGCGACTTCAACGAACATTCGGAAGCGATTTTCCTGACCTCGAGCTTCGTGTTCGCGAGTGCCGCGGACGCCGCCGAAAAATTCAAGAATTCCGAAGACAACTACACCTATTCGCGCTTCACGAATCCGACCGTCTCGATGTTCCAGGATCGCCTGGCCGCGCTCGAAGGCGGCGAGGCCTGCATGGCGACGGCGTCGGGCATGGCCGCGATCATGTCCGTGGTGATGTCGGCGTTGCAGGCGGGCGACCATCTGGTGAGCTCGCAGGCGCTGTTCGGCTCGACGCTCGGCATGTTCTCGCAGATCTTCAGCAAGTTCGGCATCACGACAACGTTCGTCGATCCGACCGATCTGGACGCATGGAAGAACGCCGTGCGCCCGGAGACGAAGATGTTCTTCCTCGAAACGCCGTCGAATCCGCTGACCGAAGTCGCCGACATCGAAGCGATCAGCAAGATCGCCAAGGCGTCGAACGCGATTTTCGTGGTCGATAACTGCTTCTGCAGCCCGGCCTTGCAACAGCCGCTGAAGCTCGGCGCGGACGTCGTGATGCATTCGGCCACCAAGTTCCTCGACGGTCAGGGCCGTGTGCTGGGCGGCGCGCTGGTGGGCTCGAAGCAGTTCATCATGGAAAAGGTGTTTCCGTTCGTGCGTAGCGCCGGGCCGACGCTCTCCGCGTTCAACGCGTGGGTGCTGCTCAAAGGCATGGAAACGCTGTCGCTGCGCGTTGAAAAGCAGTCGGCGAATGCACTCGAAATTGCGCGCTGGCTGGAGACGCATCCGGCTGTGAATCGTGTGTTCTATCCGGGGCTGGAGTCGCATCCGCAGCACGCGCTGGCCATGCGTCAGCAGAAGGCGGGCGGCGCGATCCTGTCGTTCGAACTGAAGGGCGACACGCCCGAGCAGATGCGCGCGAATGCATGGCGAGTGATCGACAACACGAAGATCTGCTCGATCACCGGCAACCTCGGCGATACGCGTACCACCATCACGCATCCGGCGACGACCACGCACGGTCGTGTGACGCCGGAAGCGCGCGCGGCGGCCGGTATCAGCGAAGGTTTGATCCGTCTGGCGGTCGGTCTGGAAAACGCCGGCGATATCCGGGGCGATCTGGAGCGCGGTCTGGCGGGTTGAACGAAGATGTGAGCGTAAAGCTCGATGCGGGACAAGCGGGCCGCTCTGCCGGGCGGCTCGCACAGTGAATAGGCGCGCTGAGACTCGGTGTGGTGAGGCTCAGTGTGTTGAAACTCAGCGCAGTAGAACTCAGCGCAGTAGAACTTAGCGCGGTAAGACCCGGCGCAGTAAGACTCGTCGCGCTAAGACTCAACGCGGTACGCCGCCACGCGTGAAGACCCAGCGCGCTAAGACGCCACGCTGCAGAACCCGGCGCAGCAAACTCCACCGCGCTAAAAACTCAATGGCGCAACGCGCGCCATTGACCGGGCGCCAGCCCGAAACGCCGCGTGAACGCGTGCGTATACGCGCTCTGATCGCCGAAGCCGATATCCAACGCGATATCGGTCAACGAAAGGCGCGGATCGGCGAGCAATGTGAGCGACGTATCCAGACGCAGACGCTGCAAATAGCGATGCGGCGTTTCGCCGAAGGCCTCGATAAAAAGCTGATGAAAGCGCCGCATACCGAACCCGCAATGGGCGGCAAGGTCGGCGATCCGCACAGGTTCTGACAGATGCGCGCGCAACCAGCGGTCAATACGCGCAAAGTCGAGACCGGCGCCGGCCGCCTGGGCGCCCGCCGTCGTGCCCGCGTCGGCCACTAGCGCGGCGCCGAGGCGTGCTGCTGCGTCCCAATGAAAACGTCGTGTGTCCAGATCGTCGCCTTGAGCGCCGCCGGTGGCGTGCGCGGCGATGCGATGTACAAGCTGCGTCAGCGAGGCGTCGACCGTGACGGCCCGCGCGCGGTCGAACAGCCGTTCCGGCACAGCGAGCGACGACGCCGGCAAGTCCAGAACCAATTGCCGGTTCTCGCCGATGCCCGCGTAATCGTGTCGCGCGCCTGCCGGGATGAGCCACGCGGAGCCGGCGTCGATCTGGTGCGCGACGCCGTCTACCGCCATTACCATCGCGCCGTCGAGTCCCAGCACGACCTGATGAAAATCGTGCACGTCCGACGCTTCGATTGCGCCGTAGCGGCGCAATGAAACGCTAGGTGCGGTAACGGCGGCGTGACTCATAGACGAGACGGTGCGCGGCAACAGAACGGCGAAAAAACTTAGACGCCGAGCAGTTCGACTTCGAATACGAGCGTCGCATTCGGCGGAATCACGCCGCCTGCCCCGCGCACGCCGTAGCCGAGTTGCGGCGGGATGGTCAGCTTGCGGGTGCCGCCGACCTTCATGCCTTGCACGCCTTCGTCCCAGCCCTTGATGACCATGCCGCCGCCCAGCACGAAAGCGAATGGGTCGTTGCGGTCCTTGCTCGAATCGAACTTCTGACCATCGGTCAGCCAGCCGGTGTAGTGAACGCTGACGGTCTTGCCGGCCACTGCCTCGGCGCCGGTGCCTTCAACGATGTCTTCGTACTTCAAACCGGATTCGGTAGTCACGGTCGACATGTGTCGCTCCTTAGATCAAAAACGTAAAAACCGACATTGTAGGCGTGTTGACGTCGCGTCGCCCAGGAATGCCGCGTGGCACGCGGATTGCGTGAACACTGGTCGTCCGGCCAAGCTGATCGCGCCGGATCGCGTGCCTATAATGGGGCTTCTTTCAATCATCATGCACCGCCTGAGAGGGCTCGATCGTGACAACGTCTTCAACCGGAAATGCTGGCGCAAAGCTGGTGCCTTCCGGCTTCGCCGTCTCCGAACGCACCGCGCATCTGCGCGCTGAAACCGCGCTGTTCATGCGTGACCATGTGTTGTCACTGGTGTCGCACGACCTGCGTGGTCCATTGAATGCCATTCATAGCTGGGCCTACGTGCTGGAGCGCAAGCTCGACGCGAACGACCCCAACGCGCAACGCGCCGTCACCGGCATTCGTAATGGCGTGGACCAGCAGGTCAAGCTGCTCGAGACGATCGTGGACGCCACGCGCGCCGAAACCAAATCCCTGGCGCTTGCCTACGCGCCATTTTCCCTGCATCCGTTACTCGATGAGACCGCCGAAGAAGTCCGCTCGGGCCTCGCTCGCGCGCGCGGCGTGGAAGTCACGGTCGATTCGCAACTTGCCACCCAGCAGCTCAATGGCGACCGCGAGCGCCTCGCGGCTGCGCTATGGCTAATGCTCACGTTCGCGGTCGAAACGAGCGCGGAAGGCGCCACGGTCACGCTGGTCACGAAAGCGGATACGAGCGCATGGCACGCTAGCGTCGCCTACGAAACCAACAGCGCCGCGTTGGAAGATCCCTCCTTGCCGCATGTCCTCGAAGCGTTTGCCCGCAAGCAGGCGCGCGAGCCGCGCGAAGCGAAGCGGATCGCGTGGGTGCTCGCGCTGTGCAAGCGCATTGCGGAAGCGCACGGCGGCAGTTTCGAGCAAGGCGACGCGACCGACGGCACCACGGCCACGCTCGCGCTGCGCGTCCCGCTGCACGCAACGGCTGCGAAATGAGCGGTTCGACATAGCTGCGTGCTCCGCGCGAAAAGTTTTCACCGAGCTTTCACCCTCTATACTGACAACTTTTGTTGCCGGAGCCTTTCGCTTTGATCCAGGTTGTCGCCCTTATCGGTGCGTTGTTTCTCGTCGCCCTCAACGGTTTCTTTGTTGCCGCTGAATTCGGTCTCGTCAAACTGCGGCAGACGCGCGTGCAAAGCCTTGCCACCAAACACGGCATGCGCGGACGTCTGCTGGGCAAGGTGCACGGACGCCTCGACGCTTACCTCTCCGCATGTCAGCTCGGCATCACGCTGGCGTCACTCGGGCTTGGCTGGATCGGCGAGCCCGCGTTCGCGGAATTGCTCACGCCGGTTTTCAGCCTTCTCGGCGTCGAGTCGGAGAAACTGATCCACGGCATCTCGCTCTTCTTCGCGTTCTCGTGCATTTCGTTCCTGCACATCGTGGTGGGCGAACTCGCGCCGAAGTCGCTGGCGATTCGCGAGGCGGAGAAGGTCTCGCTATGGGCCGCCACGCCGCTGTACGGCTTTTATTGGGCCATGTATCCGGCGATCTGGGTGCTCAATACGAGCGCCAACGCCGTGCTCAAACTGGCCGGGCTCGACGCCGATCACGGCCACGACTCGCACTATTCGACCGACGAACTCAAGCTTATCCTGCGCGGCCGGCGCGCCAACGTCGCGACTGAGTTGGGTTCGCCGGACGGCGCCTACAGCCAGGACGAGTGGAACACGATCGCGCACTCGCTGGATTTTTCGCGTATGACCGTATCGGACCTCATGCGTCCGGCCTACGAGATGATCGGCCTGCGCCGTGATCTGCCGTTGCGCGAAAACATGCAGGTGGTGGCGCGGCACCGCTTCAGCCGCTATCCGCTGTTCGAAGACGCATCCGGCGAACGCGTGGCCGGCATGATCCATTTGAAGGACTTGCTGTTGGCCCGCCACGCGGGCAGCACGCTCGACGATCTCTCCAAATACGCGCGCCCGGTGCAGTACGTCACGCCGGATTTGCCGGCGCTCGAACTGTTTCGACGCTTCCGCAAGGGCGCGCCGCACTTCGCGCTGGTCGGCCATAAGCGCGAGAAGCCGATCGGTTTTCTGACACTCGACAATCTGCTAGGTGCACTGGTCGGCCAGATCCACGACGAATTCCGTCAGGGCGACGCCGACTGGACCCGCATGGACGACGGCACCTTGATGGGCAAGGGCAGCTTGCCGGTGGTGTCGCTGGAACGTGCGTTGGGCATCGACATCGACGAAGGCAAGGCCGAATCGGTCGGCGGCCTCGTCATTCAGGCGCTCAACGATCTGCCCACCGAAGGGCAGCGAATCGAGTTCGACCGCTTCGACGTGGTGGTCAAGAAGATGAAAGGGCCGCGTATCGTGCTCGTGCGCGTCTATCCGAAAACTTTCGACGACGAAGGCGGTTAACGCGCAATAGTGCCGCCCGTGACTCAGCGCGAGGCGGTATCCGAAGGAGCGCGCTGCAGCGTCGCGCAGGTAGAATTGGCGTCCACACCATTGGGGGCGACATGGGATATCTGCTGGTGCTGTGCGTCGGATTGCTGGCCGGCACATTGAGCGGCGTGGTCGGCACCGGCTCGTCGATGATGCTGATGCCTGTCCTCGTGATGCTGTTCGGTCCGCAACAGGCAGTGCCCATCATGGCGATCGCGGCAATCATGGGCAACTTCGGCAAGGTTCTCGCGTGGTGGCGCGAGATCGACTGGCGTGCGTGCGGCGCCTACTGTGTGACCGCCGTGCCGGGTGCGGCACTGGGCGTGCGCACGCTGCTCGCGTTGCCGCCGCACGCGGTCGAAATTGCGTTGGGCTTGTTCTTTGTCGCCATGGTGCCCACGCGGCGTTGGCTCGCGCGGCGCGCCATCAAGTTCTCGTTGTGGCAGCTTTCCCTGATTGGTGGCGCGGTGGGTTTTCTCACCGGGATCGTCGTGTCTACCGGCCCGATCACGGTGCCTGTTTTCATGTCCTATGGTCTCGTGAAGGGCGCTTTCCTTGCGACCGAAGCGGCGGGCTCACTGACCGTCTATGCCGCCAAAGTCGCGGTTTTCAATCATTTCGGCGCTTTGCCATTACACGTGGTGATCGACGGCCTGATCACCGGTTCCGCGTTGATGGCCGGCTCGTTTGCCGCGAGGACAATCGTGGTTCGGATGAGCCCCACGACGTTCAAACTGGTAGTTGACGGGTTGATGCTGTCGTCGGGGTTGTCGCTGCTTTGGGCGGCGGGGCGCTAGGCCATGCAGACAGCCCACGAAAATCGCGCTCGCTT